>NZ_JAPDKO010000012.1:0-51961 GCF_030398685.1 Apilactobacillus sp. EABW-1NA | reverse complement strand
GAAGTTCTTTCAGATAAATAGTGTGGTGGCGATAGCTAGAAGGATACACCTGTTCCCATGCCGAACACAGAAGTTAAGCTTCTAAACGCCGATAGTAGTTGAGGGATCGCCCTCTGCAAGGGTAGGAAGTCGCCGCGCGAATAAAAAAGTCTTCGATGTAAATCGAAGGCTTTTTGTTAATATTGCCGTTTTAGCTCAGGAGGTAGAGCGTTTCCATGGTAAGGAAGAGGTCCCGGGTTCAAATCCCGGAAACGGCTTAATTTTAAGAAAATATAATATTAGTTAATATATATATAATAGCGAGTTCATTATATTGAAAATTAACGACTATATTCAAGCAGCGAAAATGATTGATATACCAATTGTTTTCGCTGCTTTTTTTATTTTTTGCCGAAACGTAAAAATGAACTCTTAAGCCATTTTTTGAAAAATTGAACGTCATAATTTATTTTGATATAACATTCTTTGAAAAGGAGGGATAACATATGAGTAACAAAAAATTACCCTATAATTTTGATTTCACAGATATTTCGATGAAGACACCAGCAGAATTAATTGTCGAAGGTAATCGATTAGCAATTGATACCAAATTTGATGACATTGCGAATTATAAAGTTAAGCAACGCGATGTTTTGAAAATAATGAAGCCGAAGAATGATTTGCTATATAAAGATTTACTTGAGACAAAAAGAAAGCGCATGTCTAAATCTCCATTTTCATTTTTTAGAGGTTCAGTAGATATTATGAATTATGATTTAAATCATTATAGTAATACAGGCATTAAGACTTTGATTGGTGGAGATGCTCATTTAGGTAATTTCGGTTACTACGGATCGTCAGAAGGACAGTTACTGTTCGACATGAACGATTTTGATGAATCACACATTGATTACTGGGAATATGATGTTAAACGTTTATTGGTTAGCGCATTGCTAGTAGCCAAACAACAGGACTTTAAATTAAAGAAAAAAGTAGAACCATTCCTAGAAAAAACTGTTAAAACTTATCTTAAGACATTGAAGTATATGAGTAATTTAACAGCAATGGAAAGATTTATAACGCCAAACACATTAAAAAATATTTCGAGTAGTTTCTCTAAAATCCATGAATCCAAAAATACTTTTGATAAATCATTTAAAAAAATTGTCAGTAAAACTATCGATAAGGCTATTAATAGTAATTCTGATTATGCAGTTAAAAAATATACGACCACCGTAAAAGGACAAAAACAGTTTATTGAAAATGATCCTGTTACAGTGCATGTAGGAAATGATGATTATGAAAAATTAATAAAAGGTTACGCTAAGTACCTTCATCATTCAAGCAGCGATATTAAGCAGTTCTTGCTACAATTTCATATCGTAGATATTGTACGACATACGGTTGGGGTCGGAAGTGTTGGTACACTTTGTTATCTAATTTTACTAGAGAATTCCTCTGGTGATAATTTAGTTTTACAAGTAAAACAAGGATTACCACTTTATCAAAATGATGGAATTTATATCGATGACAAGCATTCAACAGGTGAGGACATTATGAATTGTCAATTGATACTACAAAGTGCATCAGACCCATTCCTAGGTTACTTTAATATTGGCAATAATAGTTTTTATGTACGTCAATTTAAAGATATGAAAGGATCAGTAAAACTAAAAAAATTAGATTATCCAGCTTTTTGCGATTATGTGAATGTATGTATTAGTTTATTAGCAAGAGCACACAGTCAATCACCAACTTTTTACAAAATCATTGGTTATTTAGAAAGCAAAGATTGGATACCTGAAGCCTTAGTAAAGTACTCAACGCGATATGTTAAACAAGTAGAATTAGATTTTAAGTCCTTCACCGGAGGCGACAAGCATGGGAATAAAATCTAAATATAAAGGTAATCTATATAATAGAGATTTAAGTTGGTTACTTTTTAATCGCAGAGTAATTGAATTAGCAAACAACTATAATGTCCCATATTTAAATAAATTAAAATTTCTATCTATAGCTTCAAATAATTTAGATGAATTCTATAGTGTTAGAGTTCCAAGTATTAAGAGCCAAGAAGCTTTAACAAATGACGGACATGATCAAAAGACAATGTTAAAGTATTCAGAAATATTAAAAAGACTCCATGAAACAAATAATAATAACTTTAAAATACAATCTAACTATTTCAAATTGTTAATTAAACAATTACCTGATTTTGGTATTGGTGAATTTGTTAAGTATGATGATTTATGCGATCGAATGAAGCAAAAAGCTAACCAAAAATTTGATGAAAAAATTTTACCTTTTCTAACAAGCACAACCTTTAATTCGGAATATAATTTAGATTTTATGAAAAATAAATGGATGGCAATTGCAACATTGGTCAAAATAAAAAATGATACTTCGATTCGTATTATGCCGATACCACCATATATCAGAAGAACAGTTAGTTTGAAGGTCGATGGGAAAAAACAATATTTGATGATGGAAGATCTCATCATTAATAATTTAGAAAATTTATATGACGATGGCGAAATCAAAGATGTAATCGTATTTAGATTAAGCAGAGATTTAGATGCATCAATTGATTTAGAAAAAAATAACGGTAGTAAGAAAACTATCCAAAATGTACGCCACTATCTAGCAAATCGGGAAAAGGGTAAAATTACAATGTTAGAAATACAAAATTTACCCAATACCAATGAAAAATTCATTAATACTTTTATAAAAAAATTTAAGATTGAACCAAATGATGTATTTCAAATCGATACACCATTAGATTTAACTTTCATGTTTCCTTTGATAAATTCGTGGACTAAGAAATACCCTGAACTATCATACGCAGATTTTTCAGGAACAAAATGGAATTATAAAAAATCAATGCAGGAGTACCTAAATAAGCACAATTTACTTTTACAATATCCTTATGATTCATTTGATCAATTTATTCAGTTTTTAAAAGAAGCAGTTGATAATCCTCAAACGATAGCAATCAAACAAACAATCTATCGAGTCGCGGATAATTCTGAAGTAATAGAGCTTTTGAAAAGGGCTTCAAGAAAAGGGATTAAAGTGACAGTGGTAGTTGAACTGAGAGCTAGGTTTGACGAAACAAACAACTTAAAAGTGACTGATGAATTGGAAGATGCTGGATGTGAAATTATATTTGGAAAAAAATATATGAAAGTCCATAGCAAAGCATGTTTAGTCATAATGAATGATAAAAGTAGTGTTAAAGGTTATGTGCAAATTGGAACTGGAAATTATAACGAACAAACAGCGAAGGGATTTGTTGATTTAAGTTTATATTCTAGTTCAGATGTATACGTAAACTGCGTAAACTCCTTCTTTGATTATCTATCACACAATGGCGATTGTTCACGTTCACCAAAATATAATTCCATTGTATCGTCGCCAAATCGAATCGAAGACATGGTTATACAAAATATAAATAGAGTTAAAGAATACTATCAAAAATATGGTAAAGGAAAAGTTTTCCTTAAAGTAAATTCTTTAACAGATATTGATGTCATAGCAGCAATTTATGATGCTGCTAAGGTGGGGGTTCCATTTAGATTAGTTATAAGAGGATCATGTTGTTTGAAACTAGGCATTTGTGGTGAAAAAGAAAACATCGTTGTTTCTAGTATCGTCGGAGAGTTTCTCGAACACAGCAGAATATATGCTTTTTATACAGACAAGCCATCCTTTTGGATTTCCTCAGCCGATTTAATGACAAGAAACATGGTTAACCGTGTCGAATTAGCAGCTAAAATTATGGATAAATATAATATCAATAAGATTAAAGAAATTATTGATAGCTATTCCGAAGATGATGTTGATAGTTTCTTCTTGGACAAAGAAGGAAACTATTTCAAATATGAAAATTCTAAGAATCGCTCTGCTCAACAAACATTTATCGAGGAAAGCTTAAGATTATCCGAACAATCTTCAAAGCCAAATAATATTTATAAATGTATTATTGAAAAAATAAGCAAATTGAAGGATCTCCTAAGAAAAAGTAGAAATGATTAATATTGATTAGGTATGGTTCTTCAAAATTAATAATAAAATAAAAGACCAATCGTTACGGATTGGTCTTTTTTGTTGGTTATTTAATTTTTCTATCAATCTTAACTTCATTAATTGGTAGGTTTGCGTTTGCAATAATTGGTGAAACAGTACCATTACTAATTAATGTTAAGTGGTGCATTGCACGAGTAGCAATCGTGTAAAGTGTTCCAACATAGTCATCGTTTGGATAGTTATCCTTAGAAACATTCCAAGCAATGACAGAATCAAATTCTAATCCCTTAGCTAGATATATTGGCATGATTACAACGCCCTTTGGAAGTGATCTATCCGTATCAGCTAATAATGTTGGATTAAGTTGGTTATAGGTATGTTGATGAAGTTGTTTTGCTTCATTTAAGTTCTTGGTAACGATTGCTACGGTACCCTCATCTTTTAACTCTTGTTTGGCACATTCAATTAAAACATCAATGCATTCTTGTTCATTATGACGAATGAAAATTTCAGGTGATTTACCTGGACGGTTGAATGCTTCAATCTCATCACCATTTGGTAATAATGATTTCGCGAAGTTAGTGATTGGATAAGTTGAACGATATGATCGGTTTAAAGTAATCAATCTTGATTTTTTAGTAGCAAATGCTTCGTTTAACTTGTTTAGTAATTCTTGCGGAGCCTCAACCGCCTTGAACAATGCCTGTTCACTGTCACCAATTAAGTTAATTTTGGTTTGTGGGAAGGCGTGCTTGATATAAATCAATTGGGCAATTGAGTAGTCCTGCATTTCGTCGACGAATAGGTATTGCATTGATTGGTTTTGACCGCCACCAATCATTAAATCACGCATGTATAGAAGTGGTGCAGCATCATCCAAACGAACTTGATGTAATTCGATTGAATCAGCAAATGAATCGACGTCATCGTTCCATGCATCAACATTAACATCCTTTGGTAGAACCACTTGTTGCATGAAGCGTTGATATTGAAGATATGGATCAAAGAATGAACCATTATACAAAGCATCATATACTTTTCTGAAGTGTTCAGTCACAATTTGTTTAGCGATGAAGTATCTTTCGTCATCCTCATCTTGGAAGCTACCTAGTTGGTGGCCTTCCATGAAATCATGATATTGTTCAGAGTTAAGTTGGTCGATTGCATCATCAACCCATGGTTTATATACTTCGACTTCAATTCGTTTCTTCAAGATTTCAATCAATCGATTCTTAGTCTTTAAGAACTTGTCAGCAGGTTTCATTTGTTTAGGTTGAGAAGCGTAAATGTCCTTGATCACATCGGCATCGAAGAAAACCTTGCCGTCGATTAAGATGCTTTGAAAGGTAATGTCATCGTTGAAAACGGTATTGATATAATTCTCAATTGAAGTCATGTATTGATGACTTCGTTTGAATGATTGAATTGCTTTTTCATCATCGGTGTATGCTTGTTCGGTTTCATATTGGTCGAATAAACTTTGAACCTTTACACCTTCAAGTCGGTGATCGATGAATTCTTGCAAGGTAACCTGTCTCATATTGCGTTCACCTAAACTAGGTAAAACGTCAGAAATATAATGTGAGAACAAGCGGTTAGGGGAGAACAAAATAATTTGATCAGCTTGAAGCGAGCTTCTGCTGTGGTATAGCAAGAATGCAATTCGTTGAAGAATCGCAGAAGTCTTACCAGAACCGGCAACACCTTGAACAACAAGGAGGTCACTGTAGGTATCTCTGATGATATCGTTTTGTTCCTTTTGAATTGTTGAAACGATGTTTTGCATCACTTCATCATGTTGTTGTCCTAACACAGATTGAAGCATTTCATCACCCACAGTTTCGTTGGTATCAAACATGTTGTTGATTTCACCGTGACTAATTTGGAACTGACGTTTCTTTTCTAGGTCGGTGCTTTGTTTACCAGCAGGGGTTTGATATGAAACTTTTCCTAACGTTCCGTTGTAATAGATACTAGAGATTGGAGCTCGCCAATCGTAGACTAAGAAGTTTTCATCATCGTCAACGAATGAAGCGGTACCGATGTATAAGCTTTCGGTATCATCGTCCCCATCATCTTTGATGTCAATGCGACCAAAGTATGGAGAATCAGCTAATTTTTTGTATGTTTCAAGTTGGTTCTTAATAATTGCTTCGCTTTGGACTACCTTATTAACTAGTCCTCTTTGTTGTTGGAGGTCAGCGGAAGTTTCAATTCTATCATCGACTTCGACGTAGTTAACAGAAGTATTGTTACCGTAGTTTTGTTGAACACGTTTTGTTTCATTGTTTGCCTTTTGGTATTCGACTTCTGTCTTGTCGATTCGTTTGTGTAATTTGGCGACAACTTTATCGACACGATTTTGTTCATTTGTAAGATCGTTATTAGCCATTTTTACCTCCTGATTTATTGTTAAATCCGTTCATTTATGCTCAATAATTCTAATTAGATTTGGCCGTCATGTCAATTAATATCCTTTTTGACATGTCAATTTAAATCCAGTAAAATATAGTTAATATTAAAGTAAGTAGCGATGTCATTTACAGAGAGATTATGTATTACTGAAAGTAATCACGACTAGCGAAATGGATGAATTTATGGGATTGCACCCTTATCGCAGAGTGGCAAATGATAATACATTTGCAAGTTAGGTGGTACCGCGCTCAAGCGTCCTATTGTTTTTTAACAATGGGACGCTTTTTTTGGAAAGGAAGTAACAAAATGGCAGATAAAAAAGTAATTCTAACTGGTGATCGACCAACTGGTAAACTACATATCGGACACTACGTTGGATCATTAAAGAACAGAGTTGCACTACAAAACTCAGGTGACTACGACACCAATATCATGATTGCGGACATGCAAGCATTAACTGATAATGCGCGTGACCCTGAAAAAATCAGAAACTCACTATTACAAGTAGCTTTGGATTACTTAGCTGTCGGAATTGACCCAGAAAAATCAACAATCTTGGTTCAATCACAAATTCCTGCACTAAACGAATTAACAATGCACTACTTAAACTTAGTTTCAGTTAACCGTTTGAAGAGAAACCCAACTGTTAAGACTGAAATTCAACAAAAGAAGTTTGGTGAAAGTGTTCCTGCTGGATTCTTCATTTACCCAGTCAGTCAAGCTGCAGATATTACTGCATTTAAGGCCGACACTGTTCCAGTTGGTGAAGACCAAGAACCAATGCTAGAACAAACTAGAGAAATCGTTAGAAGCATTAACGGTATCTATGGTAAGGACGTATTAGTTGAACCAGAAGGATATTTCCCACCAAAGGGAATGGGTAGAATTCCTGGATTAGATGGAAACGCTAAGATGAGTAAATCATTGAACAACGCCATCTACTTAGCAGACGATGCTGATACCATTCAAAAGAAAGTAATGTCAATGTACACTGACCCTAACCACATTCACGTGGAAGATCCTGGTCAAGTTGAAGGAAACACTGTATTTACTTACCTAGACATCTTTGCTGACGATAAGCAAAAGGTTGCCGAATTAAAGGAACAATACAGACACGGTGGTCTAGGTGATGTGAAGATCAAGCGTTACTTAAACGAAGTATTACAAGCTGAATTGGCACCAATCAGAGAACGTCGTGAACAATTCGAAAAGGATCCTCAAGCTGTTTATGACATTCTAAAGGCTGGTAGTGATAAAGCGAATAAGGTAGCCAACCAAACCCTAGATGAAGTAAGGGATGCTATTGGTATTAATTACTTTAAATAAAAAACTATTTTAGGAGTTTAGGGTGAATCGGATGGAGAACTTAGTAATTGTTGACATCGGTTCGAATTCTGCTCGAATGTCCATCTATCGGATTGAAAATGACGGTTATTGCGTTGAGCTAAAACGTAGTAAGAGTGATAGTCGTCTATCCGAAGGGATGGGAAAAGAAAAGATTCTACAACCGGTTGCAATTAATCGGACAATTAATGCTTTAAAGTCTTTCAAAAGAATTTATAGCTCAATGAATAATGCCACTGTGATTACCATTGCAACTGCTGCGGTTCGACAAGCTGAAAACCAAAAAGCTTTTATTCGCAAGGTAAGAAAGAAAGTTGGCTTAGACGTTAGAGTCCTATCAGGTCGTGAAGAAGCTTATTACGATTATTTAGGTGTCGTTAATAAGATTAAGATGAACGACTACATGGTGATGGATATTGGTGGTGCCAGTATCGAATTGGTCCGCGTTCAAGGTAAGAAACGTCGAGACTTAATTAGTTTACCAATTGGTGCCGTTAATATTTCAGAACGTTTTAAATTGAATAACTCAGTTCACGCAGCTGACTTATTCAACGCACAACGTTTCTTAAAGGAAAACATACATCGTGTTCCTTGGCTTAAAAAAGCTGATCACTATCAATTAGTTGTGTTGGGAGGAGCTGCTAGAAGTTTAGCGAGAATTAATCGCAGTCATCAACACTTCAAGAACTCTGATAACCTAAATGGCTATCACCTAAATCAACGCCAAGTGATGGGAACATATGAATTACTTTTACGTAAGAATTTACACAATCGAAAAGAAATTCACGGATTAGAAAACGAGCGAGCTGATATTATACTAGGTGGTCTATTACCTCTTATTACAGTCATTGATGAAATTGATTCAAGAAGAATCGTGTTTTCAGAAGGTGGCGTAAGAGAAGGACTTATTGCTGAATATATAAAGAAGCACTATCGAAACTATTAAAGAGGTTTTTAATCCATTGACGGGTTAAAAACCTTTTTAAATGCTTGAAATTTAAATAATGTTATCATAAATATCAGATATAAATACCGCATCCGGGGGGGACTAATAATGGGAACTTTCAAACATTTCTACCATCGTAATTATGATGATAGAATGAAACTAATCAGTGAATTTGCTGGATTAGACATGAATCAAAAATATGAAATGACTAGCGACTATCATCAATCAAGTGATAGTTTAGTTGAAAACTATGTAACTGATTACTCCATTCCAGAAGGAGTGGCCGTTAATTTTATGATTAATGGTATTGAAAAAATTGTTCCAATGGTAACAGAAGAACCATCCGTGATTGCGGCGGCTAGTAATGGTGCCCGCTTGTTTACAAAGGGAACAGGAATTACTGCCGAAGTATTGGGTCGTAATCTAATGGGCCAAATCGTTGTTAAAACACAAGACGTTAACCTATTGATTGGAATCGTCAATACACATCAACAAGAAATTATTGATATCGCAAACCAATCACATCCATCAATTCTAGAATACGGAGGCGGTGCTAAGAAGGTGCGCGTTAGAAAACTAGATTATGATTATGCATCAGTTGATTTGTTTGTGAACGTAGGTGAAGCCATGGGTGCAAACATCATTAACTCAATGCTAGAAGCCACATCTGAGTTTATCGAAGAGCGCGTCAGTGGGGATGTTTTGATGAGCATCCTATCTAACTACGGTGAAGATAACCTGGTGAAGGTTTCCGGATCAATTCCAGTTAGCCAACTGGGTAATCCCGATACCAACGGTAGTGATGTAGCAAACAGAATTGTTGAAGCATCACACATCGCTCAAATTGATCCATATCGTGCTGCTACCCATAACAAGGGCATCATGAATGGAATCGATGCTGTGGTAATGGCAATGGGGAACGATTGGCGTGCAGTTGAAGCTGGAATTCATTCCTACGCCAGCAAAGATGGCCAATACAAGGGCCTATCCAACTGGTCTATTGAAGGCAACAAGTTAGTTGGTGAAATGATCATTCCGTTGTCATTAGGTTTTATCGGAGGTGCCGTGAAGGTATTACCAAAGGTTAAAATCAACCAACAACTATCTCAAGTAACCTCAAAGGAAGAGTTAAGCCAAGTGGTTGCTTCAGTTGGGTTAGCCCAAAACCTCGCAGCTTTAAAGGCCTTAGTTACCGATGGAATTCAAAAGGGCCACATGAACCTTCAATTGAATTCATTAGTGATGAGTGCCGGAGCAAAGGGCGAAGAAATCAAACAAGTGGTTTCAGAAATGAGAGCTAATCATTTAAATGACTCAAAGTCAGCACAAAAAATCTTAAACCAAATTAGAAATAACAATGAAGGTGAATTTTAATGGAAATCGAATTAAATCAAGACACACAAAGTTTAATTAACGTTGTAAACAAATTTTTCCCAGGTAAAATTGAAGTTCAATTTATCGGCCAACTTCAATCAGGATACGTTAGACATGATCAAGCACAAGTGGTGCAAGACGGTAAGAACCTATTCGTTCAAATCTCAGACATGTCAGCTCCTAACTACACTGCTTCACACGAACTAATTCACTTGTTGATGACACTTCGTGGTTTCCCACAAGTATTCTTCTCACTATCAACGGGTCAAGACGAATTAGACGAACAATTAGAAGTAATGGGAACTGAACTATTTGATATCGTTGCTCACTTTGTGGTTGTTTCAGAACAAAGAAAACACGGTCTAATCAACGAAGACATCGAAAAGATGTACCTAAAGGGTATTCAAAACACAATTGAACCTGAACCAGAAGAATTAGATAACGCCATGGAATTACGTCTATTGACTCTAATCGACGCTCACGTATTCTATGGTGACAAGTTCGATTCATTTGCTCGCCCAACCCTTGAAAAGGATTATCCAGTTGCTCTAAAGGCTGCTGATGAAATCTACAAGATTATCACTGAAAAGCCAACTGATTCACCATTTGGTTTTAGAAGAAACGTTGTTAAGTTATTCAAGGCCTTTGATGAACAACTAAAGAAGTGGGGACTACCTGCATTGCATAACTCAGAATTTGCAACTATCTCCAGTGTTGTTTCAGAAAGACAACTAAACTTAAACGTAAAACAACAATTTGAAATCTTCCATTCAGAATTACATGATAAGGAAACTGGTCGTCGTGCATACGTTGGTTTCAACAAGTCAGATGATCAAAACTCATTCGTGATTCCTGCGCCAACCGGTATGGATGACAGTCCAGAATACTTCAAGAAGTTATACGCAATGACTGTTCAAGAATTATTTAAAGAACTAAAAATGCCATATATAATTAGAAAATAAGGCAGGAGGCAATCTGATGGATAAGGAAATTCAATCATTATTTGATAATGCAAAAAACATTGTATTTTTGACAGGAGCCGGAGTATCGACAGCTTCCAACATTCCAGACTATCGTTCTAAGAATGGACTATACGCAACTGATACAACTGGAAAACCAGCTGAATATTATTTAAGTCATGCATGTTTAGTTAATGAACCAGATGTGTTTTACACATTTGTGAAAGAAAATATGTACTATCCAGATGCCAAACCCAATGTAATTCACGAAAAGCAAGCTGAACTTACTAGGAAAGGTAGGGCCAGTGTAATCACTCAAAACGTTGATGGATTATACGGTGCTGCCGATACCAAGAATTTAATTGAATTTCACGGCAATCTATACGACGTATATTGCCAAAAGTGCCATCAACGAGTTGATTGGCACGAATATATGCAAAGCGACAATCACGCTGATTGCGGTGGAACACTTCGTCCAGGAATCGTTTTATACGATGAAGGACTTAACCAAGCCAAAGTGGTTAACAGTGTTCAACTAATGGAAAAGGCGGACTTGGTAGTGATCGTTGGAACTTCCATGCGTGTCTACCCATTTGCCGGACTATTGGATTATAGAAATCCGGGTGCCAAAGTAATTGCGGTTAACCAGGAAAAGTTAAACTTAGGAATCGATTTTACAATGATTCAAGAGGATGCAACGAAATTCTTTAGTGAATTGAAATAAGAAGGAAGATGATGGTTTAATGATAACTTTAGGAGTAACAACTTGGAGCGAACATCCAGCATTGATTAATGGGGAAGAACGACCTGTTAAGTTAAACGAGTATGCTGCCTATTTTCCAGTCGTGGAAGTTGATAATCCGTTTTACGGCATTCCACAGGAAAAAACGGTGCGTCAATGGATGCGCCAGGTGCCAGAATCATTCCAATTTATCTTAAAAGCCAACCAATTAATGACCAAGCATGACATGCGTTCTCAAATGGTTGCCGATGATGATCAGAGAAGACAGGCGTTTAGTGATTACGTTAAAATGCTTCAACCTTTAATGGAAACCAATCAATTAAAGACGGTCTTATTTCAATTTCCACCATATTTCCAACGCAACAACGACAACATCCGCTATCTAATGACCATCCGTGAATTGATGGGCAGAAAGGTGCCAATTGCAGTCGAATTTAGAAATCCGACATGGACGGAAAAGTCGATGCAAAACTCAATTAAGAATTATTTGAAACGTTTAGGGATGACCTTTGTGATTGCAGATGAACCACATAACCTAAACGACGGGATTGAGTTATTACCAATGGTAACCACTTCTAAGATGGCGATGTTAAGACTGCACGGTCGAAACGCCCAGGGATGGTTTAACCAAGACAAGAACTGGCGTAGTCAAAGAACGTTGTATAAATACAGTGAAGATGAACTAAAGCAATTCGCCGACATCGTCACTAAGTTAAACAAAGAAGTCGATGAGGTGTGCGTCATTTTTAATAACAACTCAGGTAGGGATGCCGCACCGAACGCACTACAATTAAAAGAGATGTTGCACGTGTCATTTAACGATTTGGCACCAATGCAATTAGATTTGTTCTAAGAGCAATATTATTGACAATTCAAGTATGATATACTAATAGTTAATATTAATTACTGGTTGAAAGGATGATTAACATGGCTGATAACAATACTTTTTATGTTACAACGCCTATCTACTACCCATCAGGACGTTTACATATCGGGAACTCATACACAACTATTGCTTGTGATGCGTTAGCTCGTTACAAACGTGCTGAAGGTTTTGACGTGTTCTTCCTAACAGGAACAGATGAACACGGACTAAAAATCGAAGAAAAGGCAGAATCATTGAACACAACTCCACAAGCTTACGTGGACAAAATGGCTGCTCAAATTAAAGACTTATGGAAGAAATTGGACATCTCAAACGACAAGTTCATCAGAACCACTGATGCACAACACAGAGAAGTTGTTCAAAAGATTTTCCAACAATTATTAGATCAAGGTGACATTTACCTAGGTGAATACTCTGGTTGGTACTCAGTATCCGACGAAGAATACTTCACCGAATCACAATTAGCAGAAGTATACAAAGACGATAACGGTAACGTTATTGGTGGAAAGGCGCCATCAGGACACGAAGTTGAACTAGTGAACGAAAAGTCATACTTCTTCAAGATGAGCAAGTACGCTGATTGGTTATTACAATACTACAAAGATCATCCTGATTTTATTCAACCAGAATCAAGAATGAACGAAATGATTAATAACTTCATCAAACCAGGTCTAGAAGACTTAGCTGTTTCTAGAACATCATTTAGTTGGGGAATTCCTGTTAAATCAAATCCAGAACACGTAGTTTACGTATGGATTGATGCGCTATCAAACTATATTAGTGCATTAGGATACGATACTGATGATGATTCACTATTCCAAAAATTCTGGCCTGCTGATGTTCACATGGTTGGTAAGGAAATCGTTAGATTCCATACTATCTACTGGCCAATTATCCTACATGCTTTAGGTTTACCATTACCAAAACATGTTATTGGTCACGGTTGGTTAACCATGAAAGACGGAAAGATGTCTAAATCAAAGGGTAACGTTATTTACCCAGAAGTCTTAGCCGAAAGATACGGTTTGGATGCTGTAAGATACTACTTACTAAAGGCCGTTCCATTTGGTAACGATGGTGTATTCACACCAGAAGACTTCGTTGATCGTATCAACTACGACCTAGCAAACGACTTAGGTAACTTATTAAACCGTACTGTTTCAATGATTAACAAGTACGAAGACGGTGTGATTCCAGAATTCAAGTCAAACTTCTTAGAACCTGATAAGGAACTAGAAGCACTAAGCAAGGACGTTATTGCTGAATACAAGACTAAGATGGATGAATCACGCTTCTCAGAGGCTTTAGCTGCTGTTTGGCAATTAGTTTCTCAAACTAACAAGTACATTGACCAAACTACACCATGGATTTTAGCTAAGAATGAAAACGATGGTGACGCTGAAAAGCTTGCTGATGTAATGGCTCATTTAGCTGCCAGCTTACGAGTAATCGGTCTATTAATTAGCCCAATTATGACCCACGCACCAAAGGAAATCTTCACTCAATTAGGTTTAAGCGATCAAGCAATTGATTTAACTAACATTGCAATTGAAGACTTACCAACAGGTGGCAAAGTGGTTGCTAAGGGAACTCCAATCTTCCCACGTCTAGACAAGGAAGAAGAAGTTGACTTTATCAAGAACCAAATGACTAAGTCAGACAAGAAAAAGGGTCGTGCAGCCAAAGAAGAAGCTAAGAAACAAGCTCAAGTTGCCCAAGAGGGTGCTGAAAGTGCTGCTGATAAGAAAGAAATCAAGTTCGATACCTTTGAAAAAGTAGAACTAAAAGTTGCCGAAGTTAAGAAAGTTGAACGTGTTGAAGGGGCAGAAAAGTTATTGAAGTTTACCCTAGATGCAGGTAAGGAAGAAACTACTCAAATCCTTTCAGGAATTGCTAAGTGGTATCCTGACTTCGAAAAACTAATTGGTAAGAAAGTAATCATAGTTTCCAATTTGAAACCTAGAAAGATGCGTGGCCAATTGAGCCAAGGAATGTTACTATCTGTTGAACATGACGATGGCAACATTGAATTAGTTACAATTGGTAGCCAATTTGAAAATGGTGCCACTTTGGAATAATGGTGAGATAACAAACTAAAAAATAGCCATTAATTCAAAATGAATTGATGGCTATTTTTACGATAGGAGCAAATATAATGCAAATTTTCGATTCACATACGCATTTAAACGATGATGCTTTTAGAGGACAAGTACCAGAATACATTGAACACGCCAAAAAGCTGGGTGTTACCAAGATGGCAATTGTTGGATCAAACCGTCAAATGAACGAAGAGGCGATTGAATTAGCGCATCAATACGACAACCTATACGCAATCGTTGGTTTTCATCCAGAAGACGCGTTGAACTATAACGATGAAGAAGAAGCCATTCTATACAAGCAACTACAGGATGACAAGGTGGTTGCATTAGGTGAAATTGGTCTTGATTACAATCAGAGTACCGCACCTAAGAAGGCCCAATTCAACGTGTTCAAACGCCAAATCGATATTGCTCAAGAACTAGGAATGCCTATTTCTGTGCATAACCGTGATGCCTTTGAAGACACATACGCCATCTTAAAGGAAAAAGGTGTTAACAACGGTATCATTCATAGTTTCAATGGAGACGCTGAATGGTTAAACAAGATTATGGACTTAGGGATGTACGTCTCATACTCTGGTGTTGCCAGTTTCAAAAAGACCAAGGAAATCCATGATTCCGTTTCAAAGACACCAATCGATCGAATGCTAGTGGAAACAGATGCGCCTTATTTAGCACCTGAACCATTACGTGGTCACCAAAATGAACCCGGTTATACTCTATACACCGTCGAAGCGGTTGCTCGTTTTAGAGATACAACCCCAGATAAGATTGCCGATGCAACTTATCAAAACGCACTACGAATTTTCGGATTGGATGAATAATGGAAAAAATCAAAGAAGTAATCGTGGTAGAAGGCCGCGACGATACCAAGAGAATTAAAATGGCGGTCGACTGTGATACCATTGAAACCAGGGGATCAGCAATTGATGACAAGACACTTGCGTTGATTAAGAAACTAGACAAGCAACGTGGGGTAATCGTCTTCACTGACCCAGACTTTTCTGGTGAACGCATCAGAAAGATTATTACTCAAGAGGTACCCAACGCTAAACATGCGTTTGTCGACCGTAAGAAGTCGGTACCAACAAAGAGTGATGGTTCACTGGGTGTTGAACACGCCAGCGTCGAAACCATCAGAGAGGCGTTAAAAAACGTCTATACTGCAGATACTAATCACGAGAGTGAAATATCAGTTGCTGATTTAAATGCTGCAAGAGTCATTAATGATTCTGAGGCCAAGATTAGACGCACTCAACTATGCAATGAACTAAAGATTGGATACGTTAATGGGAAACAACTATTGAAACGACTATCTATGTTTGGAATTACTAAAGAACAATTTAACGAAGCACTAAGTCATATTAAGGAGTAAACAATGCCAAATAATCCAGAAATCGCTAGCCCAGCTAGAACACAAGCAATCTTAAATCGTTTCCACTTATCAGCTAAGAAGAGTTTAGGTCAAAACTTCCTAACTGATTTAAACGTTTTAACTAAGATTGTTGATGCTGCGCATTTAACAGATACAGACAATGTCATCGAAATTGGACCAGGTATCGGTGGTTTAACCGAATTCCTAGCTCGCAGTTCAAAACGTGTTTTAGCGTTTGAAATTGACCAAAATTTATTGCCTGTATTGGATGAAACACTTAGTCCTTATGATAATGTCGAAGTGATTAACCAAGACATTCTACAAGCTAATTTACCCGCTATTATCGAAGAAAAGTTCAACAACGAACGTCCGATTAAGGTTGTTGCCAACTTACCTTACTACATCACAACTCCAATCATTTTGGATCTATTGAAGGGAAATGCTGAATTCGACAACATTACCGTTATGATGCAAAAAGAAGTTGCTCAACGCCTAGAAGCTAAACCAGGTAGCAAGGATTACGGTTCACTATCAGTGATTATCCAATACCTAAATGATGTGAAACTAGCGTTTGAGGTATCAAGAAAATCATTTATCCCGGCACCAAATGTTGATTCAGCAATCGTAACTTTGGAAAGAAAAGAAACCATTGAAAACGAAGTCTTCGATGAAAAGACATTTGCTAGTTTTGTAAGGGGATGCTTTGCTCACCGTAGAAAGACTCTATGGAATAACCTCCAAGGATTGTTCGGTAAGGACGCCGAAACCAAGGAAAAGGTCCAAGGTGTCTTAGATGAATTCGACATTCAACCAAGCATTCGTCCTGAAAAACTAACCGTTGATCAATACGTCGATTTAACGAATAAATTCCATTCAATAAAATTGGTATAATATTATTTGATTATTAAAAAACACTGTGATATAATTTTGATTTTTAATATTTTT
This sequence comes from Apilactobacillus sp. EABW-1NA, assembly GCF_030398685.1. Classification (NCBI taxonomy): domain Bacteria; kingdom Bacillati; phylum Bacillota; class Bacilli; order Lactobacillales; family Lactobacillaceae; genus Apilactobacillus; species Apilactobacillus sp. EABW-1NA. Next base: position 34,871 of record NZ_JAPDKO010000012.1, on the reverse strand, counting down.
CGTGGTATAATAAACCTACTAGAGAGGTGAATATTATGCCAACCAGTTTGACTGACATTAAGAGCCACTTGGACACTCGCCTAGGCGAAAAAGTTGTTGTAACTGTTCAAGTAGGAAGAAACAAAACATTAGAACGACATGGGATGCTAGCCGAAACATTCCCTGCAGTGTTTGTTGTTGAGTTAGAGGAAGATGAAAATCTTAAGAGAGTATCCTACAGCTACACTGATATTCTAACCAAGAACATCGAAATGGATTTTACCGACGAAGTAAGTGAAGAAGATTAAAACTGAGAGCTAATAATGTTTATTAGCTCTTTTTATTTTGCACTTTTGACAAAATCCGAAAGTTTCACTGACTTTTCATTTTAACTTTAGTATAATGTTATTAAATAATTTAGTTAAATTGGGGGTGTGATACTTGAGAACCGTAGAGAAAGCATGCGCCAAACTTAACCTAGGCTTGGATACGCCGTATCGTCACAAAGACGGCAAAATTGAGTGGAATATGATAATGACCTCGATTGAATTATCTGATTACGTCGAGATTGTTACCGAAAAGGGAAACGGGATTTCCGTTCACTGTAATCGTGTGTTTTTACCGCAAGATCATCGCAACTTAGCATATCAAGCAGCATTTCTACTTAAAAAGAAATTTGGAATCCAACAAAAAGTGGATATCCATATCAGAAAGAATATTCCTGTTGCTGCCGGAATGGGTGGAGGATCATCTGATGCTGCGGCTGTTATTCGAGGCCTGAATCGTCTCTGGGACCTACATATGACCGATCAAGAAATGGCAACATTTGGATTGCAACTTGATTCAGACGTTCCTTATTGTGTATACAGTCAGACTGCGATGGTAACCGGTAAGGGTGATAACATTGAGTTAATGCCAAAACTGCCAAAGATGTATTTCGTAATTGTGAAACCAAAAGTTAGTGTTTCGACACCGGAAATCTTAAACAAGATTGATTATGATAAACTAGAACATGTCAATGTTAATGAATTGGCAGCAGCGGTTGAGACACAAGACTATGATCAAATCGTTTCTCACATGGGAAATGTCTTGGAGCCATTGTCTTCAAAGCATCACAGTGAGATTAAAAAGATTAAAGAGAAGTTCGAGAAATACGGTGCTGACAGTGCCCAAATGAGTGGAACTGGACCGACTGTCTTTGGAATTTGTAGGACAGAAAACCAAGCAAAACACATTTTTAACAGCATTCGTGGTTTCTGTTCTGAGGTCTATATTGTAAGACCTGTCTAAAAATATCCGTTTAGGTGAAAACTTAAACGGATATTTTTTGATTATTTAGATTAAAAAGTATCTTAAACCCGAACATTATGATAAAATTTAGATGTAGTTTTTACTTAATGAGGTGAAAGAATGAAAGCAAAGCGTAGTGCGCGTCTAGTAGATATGACTCGCTACTTAATGGAGAATCCTAATACGGTAGTACCATTGACTTTTTTTGCAAATCGTTATGATTCTGCTAAGTCATCTATTAGTGAAGACCTAACCATTTTACGAAAAACATTTATGGAAACAGGAACTGGTGTATTGGAAACCATTCCCGGTGCCGCTGGTGGAAGTATGTTCATGCCCGGCATTCAAAAACAAGAAGCTAGTCAATTTATTGACGAAGTTCAATCAGCATTAGCTGACAATTCAAGAGTTTTACCTGGTGGATACGTATATATGAACGACCTACTTAACCGTCCATCAATTTTGAGACAAATTGGTCGAATTATTGCGACATTATACAGTGACAAGAAGATTGATGCTGTATTAACTGTTGCCACTAAGGGGATTCCGGTTGCACAAAGTGTTGCAACCTTATTAAACGTTCCATTCGTGATTGCTAGACATGATTCTAGAATTACCGATGGTTCAACTATTAGTGTGAACTATATTTCGGGTTCTCAAAAGAGAATCGAAAAGATGGTTCTATCAAAACGTAGTTTACCTGCTAATTCCAACGTCTTAATCGTAGATGATTTCCTACGTGGTGGGGGATCAGCCGATGGACTATGTAGTTTAATCAAAGAATTCGATAGTGAAGTTGCCGGAATTGCATTCGTTGCTGAACGTGACTACGAAGGTCAACGTAAGATTAGCGAAGACGATTACACTTCATTATTCAAGATTGATACTAATAACGGTGATATTAAAGTTGACCTAGGTAACTTTACCTACGATAACTTCAGTGACATCACCAAGGAGGAAGAATAATGACGACTAGAAATACAATTATTTTAGCTGCCGGTAAAGGTACGCGAATGAAGTCAAAACTATACAAAGTTTTGCATCAAGTTTGTGGTCGTACAATGGTTGATTGTGTATTAACACAAGTTGAAAAAATTCATATGGATAACATTGTTACTGTTGTTGGTTTTGGTGCGGAAGACGTTAAAACTCAACTAGGTGACAGAAGCCAATATGCATTACAAGAAAAACAACTAGGAACTGGGGATGCAGTTAAAAAGACCGCTGACATTCTGGAAGACGTTGATGGATCAACAATGGTTGTTAGTGGAGACACTCCATTATTTACAGCTGAAACTTTTGATCACTTGTTTACTCAACACGAAGAAAGTGGTGCAGTTGCAACAGTACTAACTTCAAAAGCACCTAACCCATTTGGTTATGGTCGTGTTGTTAGAGATGACAAGGGTAACGTTAACAAGATTGTTGAACAAAAAGATGCCTCAGTTGCCGAACAAAACATCGATGAAATTAATACCGGTGTTTACGTTTTCGACAACCATGAATTATTCGAAGCTCTAAAGAAGGTTAAAAACGATAACGCGCAAGGCGAATACTACCTACCAGATGTTATTGGTATCTTCAAAGAAGAAGGTAAGAACGTTGGTGCTTACCAAATGAAAGACTTTGATGAATCAATGGGTGTAAACGATCGGATTGCACTTTCAAAGGCTAATCAAGTGATGCAACAACGCATTAATGAATACCACATGTCAAACGGTGTTACTATGCCAAATCCAAATGACACATACATTGACTTTGGCGTTGAAATTGGTCAAGACACAATCGTCGAACCTGGTGTTCACATCAGTGGTCATACTAAGATTGGTAGTGACTGTAAGATTGGTGCTAACTCAGAAATCAGAGACTGCATCATTCACGACAACGTGACTGTGACATCATCATTACTTGAAGAATCAGAAATGATGGAAGGATCAAACATTGGACCATACTCACATCTTCGCCCAGAAGCTAAGATTGGTGAAAACGTTCACCTTGGAAACTTCGTCGAAGTTAAAAAGGCCCAAATTGATGAAGGTACTAAGGTAGGTCACTTAACTTACGTTGGTAACGCTCATCTAGGCAAGAACATCAACGTTGGTTGTGGTGTTATCTTTGCTAACTACGATGGTAAGAACAAGCACAATACCGAAGTGGGTGACAACTCATTTATCGGAAGCAATGCTAACTTGATTGCGCCATTACACATTGATGACCACACATTTATTGCTGCTGGTTCAACTATTACAGACGATGTAAAACAATACGATATGGCGATTGCTAGACAACGTCAAACCAACAAACCAGGATATTTCAAAAAGCTTCCATATGCTGATTAAGAGATAATCCAATGATATTTTATTTATTATTTGTATAATTTTTGAATGAAAAATTATCAATTATAGTGTAAAATTAACTGTGAATTAAGAATATAGTTACGAATTATAGAATTTATTGTTAGGTGGAGGACTTATGGCTGAAAGATATTCTGATCCTAAATTGAAGATTTTCGCTTTAAACTCTAACATTCCTTTGGCAGAAAAAATTGCTGATCGTGTTGGTGTTGATTTAGGTGAAACATCCGTTGACAGATTTAGCGATGGCGAAATTAGAATTAACATTGAAGAAAGTATCCGTGGGGATAACTGTTATATCATTCAATCTACATCAGCTCCCGTTAATGATAATTTAATGGAATTAATGATTATGATTGATGCTCTTAGACGTGCAAGTGCTAAGACAATTAATGTGGTAATCCCATATTATGGTTACGCTAGACAAGACCGTAAGGCTCGTTCTAGAGAACCAATTACAGCAAAGCTAGTTGCTAACATGCTAGAAACTGCTGGAATTGACCGTGTAGTTGCATTGGACTTACATGCTGCGCAAATCCAAGGTTTCTTCGATGTTCCAGTTGATCACATGATGGGTGCACCATTATTAGCTGATCACTTTATTAACCACGGCTGGGACTCAAACGCAGTCGTAGTTTCACCTGACCATGGTGGTGTAGTTCGTGCCCGTGCATTGGCCGAATTCCTAAAGGCACCAATTGCCATTATCGACAAGCGTCGTCCTAAGGCAAACGTTGCTGAAATCATGAACATCATTGGTGATGTTAAAGGTAAGTCATGTTTGATGGTTGATGACATGATTGATACTGCTGGTACTATCACTTTAGGTGCTCAAGCATTGATGGATGCTGGAGCTAAAGAAGTATACGCATGTTGTACACACCCTGTATTATCAGGTCCTGCAATTGATCGTATCCAACAATCACCAATCAAGAAGCTAGTTGTTACTGATACAATTCGCTTACCAAAAGAAAAGCAAATTGATAAGATTGAACAAATCTCAGTTGCTCCATTAATCGGTGACGCAATTAAGCGTATTAACGAAGATCGTGCCGTTAGTCCATTATTCAGCAACCGTTTCAGAAGTAACGCAGAATAATGAATAAACCAAAAAGATTAGGACTGCTAATAGCGTTAGTTGGAATCGTCGTTGCTTTAATAGCAATGGTGTTTAAAGTTAGTGCTATTACGATTAGTAACTATCTATTCTTGATAGGGTTACTATTCACAGTCATTGGCTTGATTGGAGTATTATCCAAGGGACATCTTTTCACTGGATGGCGTATTTTTCACCGTAAGGGTGATGATGAACGTTTTGAAAACGAAAAGATTCCGGCCAATAAAATTGGTGGCATTAAGAATGCAAAAATTATGGTACGTCCATTTGCACAGTTAACGTTGATAATTGGAATTATCTGGATTGCATTTGCAATCATTATCACACTATAAAAAAAGAACTCACTTCATTGAAGTGAGTTCTTTTTGTTTATGATTAATTATTTTAAAGCAAAGTTTCGAATGGCGTATGCAACACCGTTTTCTTTGTTTGTCTTAGTAATCTTGTTGGCAACTTTCTTTAAGTCGTCAGCAGCATTACCCATAGCAACACCAGTGCCGGCGTAGGTAACCATGCTAATGTCGTTACCTTGATCACCGATTGCCATTACGTTTTCAGCGGTGAAGCCTAAACGAGTAGCAAGCTTACTTAAAGCAGCACCCTTTGAAGCTTTTTGGTTAACGAATTCTAAAAATACTGGTTCACTTCTAACCATTGTTAAGTGGTCTAAGAAACTTTCTGGGATATTTGGAATAGCCTTATCAATAATATCTGGATCAGCGATTAGCATTGCCTTAACAATTTCAGTTTCATCAGTGATTTCTTGTGGTTCGCGAACACGAATTGGCATTCTTACAAGGTAACTTTCAGCCACACTGTAAGGACTTAGGTCACGGTTAGTGGTGTAGATGTAGTCGGTAGTTTCGATTTGGAAGTTAGTGTTTAACTTGTGACTTAGTTTTTCTAGTCCAACGAAGTCGTTGTAATCTAAATCAAACTTTTCAATGATGTTAGCGTCTGCATCTTGCACTTGCGCTCCGTTGAAAGTAATGGCGTATTCGTCGTTACCAGAAATGTTTAGTTTCTTTAGGTATGGTTTAACACCAGTTAAAGGACGACCGGTACATAGAACTACTTTGATGCCATTGTTTCTTGCTTCAGTAACAGCATCGATTGTTTCTTGAGATAAAATGTTTTCTTCGTTTAAAAGGGTACCATCGATATCAATGGCGATTAATTTGATTTCACTCATGGAGAAATCCTCCTTACTTAATTAATTCATCGTTTTTAATGTGTTTTTGAAACTCTTGATAAACTGGTTCGAATAAATCGATGTCACTATCCTTAGATAACATTTCCTTAGGGAAGAAGAAGCGTTCATCCCCCAAGTGCTTACCGGTAACGGCGCTAACTAATTGAGAAATCTTGGATAGTTCAATCATTGTACCATCGTTTCTTCTAAGTTCAATTTGCGTAGCATGATGCTTTTTGTTTGGATCATAAGCATCGTATGGTAAATCAAAGCTGTTGTTAACGGCGGTGTAGTAACTGGTTTCGAAACCAGCTTCTCGAATCCATTTTTGCATGGTTGGAATCAATGATTCAGTTTCATTATTGTATTCTACAGATTTAAGTGGCTTTCTGTTAATAAAACGATCAGCTAAATCAGATAGAATCTTGTCATCTGAATCAATCCAGTTAATGAAGTATGTGTTTAAGACCCCGTCATCTAGTTTCAAATAGTCATCTATAGTAAAGTCATTCTTGAAGAATGGCATTAATAGGTGTGGAGTTAGACTGTCGTTTTTATCTAATTGACCGGCTAGTTCCTTGGCTCTTTGAAGAAGGTGACTTAGGATAACTTCCATCGAACGTGATACTGGATGGAAATACACTTGCATGTACATTTGCAAACGAGAGATGATGTAGTCTTCGACGGCATGCATCCCGTTGATTTCAAAACAGATACCACCTTCGTAAGGTCTCATCACACGTAAGATTCTGGTTAAGTCAAAGTTACCGTAGTTGGCGCCGGTGTTGTAGGCATCCCTTAGTAGGTAATCCATTCTATCGGCGTCGCATTGACTAGAAATCATTTGAACCACTTGTTGGTTTGGATAAGTGTGGTCGATTACACTAGCGACTTCTTTTGGAAAACTAGGACTAATCTTACTCAACACTTGGTTAACCTCTGTCTTTTCAGAGGTGATGATTTCTTGGGTGATTGCTTCATGGTTAGTACCAAAGATGTGTTCAAAGGTATGTGAGTAGGCACCGTGTCCGATGTCATGAAGCAATGCTGCACATAGTGCAACTAATCTTTGAGAATCATCCCAAAGGCCATCGCCGGCGACTTTACTAGGATAGTTTCTAAGGAAACCATCACAGATGCGGCGGGTAATTTCGTACACTCCTAAACTGTGGGTAAATCTTGAATGTTCTGCACCATGGAATGTGTATGACGCAGGTCCTAATTGTTTAATTCGTCTTAATCGTTGAAATTCTTTAGTATTAATCAAGTCTAAAATTACTTGGTGTTGTACGTAAATGTAGTTAAGAACCGGATCTCGAAAAACCTTTTCTCGAGGTAGTAGTTTTTCTTGGTATTCCAAATTCTTACCTCCTTACTATTTGTATATAAGTTATTTATGCTTATTATAACAAAGTTTTAAATGAAATAATTAATTTTCCGACCATTAATTAATGCATTTATGGACATGTCCGTATATAATATTAGTTTGTGATATATGAAATGAGGGAAGGTGAGTCAGTGTGATGGATAAAAATGAAAATGCTCAAAAGGTTGTTGTGAACTTAAAGACAACTATTTTCCAAGATGCAGAGCGCGAAGACTTTATATTTGAAGAAGTGGGTAGCCTGGTTCAAATGAACAACGGCCTATACCTTCGCTTCACCGAACATCAAGATAATCAAGCAGTAGCAAACGTTACTTTGAAAATTACCGATGAACATGTTCAATTAACTCGCCAAGCCAATGGTGGACATCACTCTAGAATGATTTTTGATGAAAACAAAGATCACGACACAATTTACCAAACTGAGTATGGTCCAATAAAAATTTTGGTCAAAACAAAAGAGTTAAACTACGATTATAATGAAGATATAATGAATGGTAAGCTTGGGATTGACTATGAATTACATTCTGGCGGAATGATTGTAGGAGAATACAATCTTACATTGCAATTTTCTGCTTAAAAAGGTATGATATTAATAGTATTTTGAAAGGACGTGCACCGATTTGAAATTACAAGCCTTAGAAGGTAAAGACAAAAAAGAATTATCAATGGTCGAAGTTGCTCACGCAATTCTTTCTGAACGTGGGGAAGTAATGGCCTTTGCTGATATCGCCAACGAAATCCAAAAATACTTGGGTGATTCTGATGAAGAAATTCGTAAACGATTGGTACAGTTCTACACAGATATGAACGTTGATGGTAGTTTTATTTCTTTAGGTGATAATCTTTGGGGACTAAGAACTTGGTATCCATATGATTCAATCGATGAAGCTACAGTTCATCCTGAAGACGAAGATATCGATCGTCCTAGAAAGAAAAAGCGTCGTAAGGTTAACGCATTCTTAGCTGATGCTTCTGACGATGATGACGTTATCGATTACGATGATGATGATCCAGAAGACCAAGACGACGAATTTGAAGATGCCGATGAAGGTGTCGACGAAACCGACAAGTATCACAAAGATTTAGATGAAATTGACGAAGAGAACGATGTTGACGACGATAACATCCCTGATGGTATCGAAGGCGAATTGTCAGAATTACACGATGATGACGATGACATCGACGATGATTCTAAAGATTAATTTTTCCTAGAAATAATAATTATATTTCTTGACTATAAACCTAGAACAATGTAATATTATTTTTGGGCTCCTTACAAAAGAGTTTGTAAGGACAATTGATCGATTATAGTAATCAATGACTCCCTATTCTCAATGAATAGGGAGTTTTTAATTTTTACCCTAATAGATTTTATGAGGAGTTTTTTCACATGACTAAATATGTTTTTGTTACTGGTGGGGTTGTTTCTTCACTAGGAAAAGGAATTGTTTCTGCATCACTAGGACGTTTATTAAAAAACCGTGGAATCAACATTACTATTCAAAAGTTTGATCCATACGTTAACGTCGACCCAGGTACTATGAGCCCATACCAACACGGTGAAGTGTTTGTTACTAATGATGGTACTGAAACTGACCTTGATTTAGGTCACTATGAACGTTTCATTGATAATGACTTAAATAAATACTCAAATGTAACTACTGGTAAAATTTATTCAGAAGTATTGAGAAAAGAACGCCGCGGTGACTACTTGGGTGCAACTGTTCAAGTTATTCCTCATATCACTGGTATGATTAAAGAAAAAATCATGCGTGCAGCTAAGGTATCAAACGCTGATATCGTAATTACTGAAATTGGTGGTACTGTTGGTGATATCGAATCACTACCATTCCTAGAAGCTATTCGTCAAATGAAGAGCGAAGTAGGGGATGAAAATGTATTCTACATCCACACCACTTTAATTCCTTACTTACGTGCTGCTGGCGAAATGAAGACTAAGCCAACACAACACTCAGTTAAAGAACTACGTGGTTTAGGTATCCAACCAAACCTATTAGTTGTTAGAACTGAACAAGACGTTACTGATGCAATGAAGAGAAAGATTGCTCTATTCTGTGACGTTAAGCCAGAAGCTGTTGTTGAATCAAAAGATGCTCCAACACTTTACACTGTTCCATTGATGCTAGAAGCTCAAGGTATGGATCAACAAGTTGTTGACCACTTTGGTATGGATGCTCCTAAGGCTGACATGACTGAATGGAAGGCACTAGAACAAAAAGTACAAAACTTAAAGAATGTTGTTAACATTACTTTAGTTGGTAAATACGTAAAACTAAAGGATGCTTACATTTCAATTACTGAATCATTACGTCATGCTGGTTACCCAGTTGATGCAAAGATTAACCTAAAGATGTTAAATTCAGAACTAGTTACTGAAGATAACGTTGAAGAATTACTTGGCGATGCTGACGGTATTATCGTTCCTGGTGGTTTCGGTGACCGTGGTATCGAAGGTATGATTACTGCAGTTAAGTACGCTCGTGAAAACGACGTGCCTTACCTAGGTGTATGTTTAGGTATGCAAATTGCAAGTATCGAATTTGCTCGTGATGTATTAGGTTACAAAGATGCTAACACTACTGAAATTGACCCAGAAACTCCACACAAGATCATTGACTTAATGGCTGACCAAGCTGATATCGATGGTATGGGTGGTACTCAACGTCTAGGTGCTTACCCATGTAAGCTAAAACCTGGTACTGTAACTGCTGCAGCTTACGGTAACAAGGCTGAAATTTCAGAACGTCACAGACACCGTTACGAATACAACAACGAATACAGAGAAGAAATGGAAGCTCACGGTCTAGTTATTGCCGGTACTTCTCCAGATGATCACTTGGTAGAAGTTGTTGAAATTCCTACTAACAAGTTCTTCGTTGCTGCTCAATACCACCCAGAATTCCTATCACGTCCAACTAGACCTGAAGGATTATTCAAGGCATTCGTTGCAGCTGCACACGAACAACATGAAGAAAACAACAAATAATATGTTTTACAGAAAAGGCCAGGAAATTTTCCGGCCTTTTTTTGTTGATTTTATTAAATGTATGTTTAATTTAGCCTAAACTATTGTATTTTTAATATTTATTATTTAATATTGTTATTGTTCACTATTATTTAGTGAAACTGTAAGCGAGGAATTTAAACAATGAATAAAATGATAATAAAGGGCGGCCATCGTTTATCTGGTAACGTGACCATTGGTGGAGCTAAAAATAGTACTGTTGCATTAATTCCAGCAGCTATTCTAGCCGACACACCAGTGCAATTCGACATGGTGCCAAACATCTTAGATGTACACAATCTAATGGTGATTTTGGAATCAATGAATGTCTCATCAGATTTTGCCGATGGAATATTAAACGTCGACCCAACAACAATAAATGAAAGTGCCTTACCAAGTAAGGCAATTAAAAGTTTAAGAGCATCATACTACTTCATGGGAGCACTATTAGGACGCTTTGGTCGTGCTAAGATTACTTTCCCTGGTGGAGATAACATCGGTCCTAGACCAATTGACCAACACATCAAGGCTTTCGAAGCAATGGGAGCAAATGTTGAAAATGATGGGGATGAAATCATCATCACAACCGACGAAGATGGTTTACACGGAGCACAAATCTTTTTAGATGTTGTTTCAGTGGGGGCAACCATCAATGCTATTTTAGCTGCCGTTAAAGCTAAGGGTTCAACTGTCATCAGAAATGCTGCCAAGGAACCAGAAATTATTGATGTCGTTACATTCTTGAATAACATGGGTGCCAAGATTAGGGGAGCTGGTACAGATGTGATTAGAATCGAAGGGGTTGAATCACTTCGTGCCAAGAACACTCACATCATTATCCCTGACAGAATCGAAGCAGGCACATACCTATCAATGGCTGCAGCCTACGGTGACGGTGTGAAAATTCAAAACGTGATTCCAGAACATTTGGAATCATTCATTGCTAAGTTACAAGAAATGGGTATTGATCTACAAATTAATGAAGATAGTATCTACGTTCCAAAGACTGAAGAACTTAAGAACATCGAAATTAAGACAATGCCATATCCAGGATTTGCCACTGATTTACAACAACCAATTACGCCACTACTACTAATGGCTGCTGGTGATAGTACAATCATTGACACTATTTATCCAAAGAGAACCAAGCACATCTCCGAACTAAAAAAGATGGGTGCCAAGATTAGATATGATGAAGGTAACGGTACCATCATCGTAAGTCATACTGACGCACTTGTTGGTTCAAAGATTGAAGCAGGGGAAATCCGTGCCGGAGCATCAGAAATGATTGCCGGTTTAATGGCACAAGGAACCACTGTGATTGATAACGCAGACAACATTTTACGAGGCTATGACAACATTATTGATAAGCTAACTAATCTAAATGCTGTCGTTGAATTAGTTAACGACGAAAGTTAATTTTCATGTTGAATTAACTTCTATTTAGTGTTACTATAATCAAGTCGACTAAACGATAATCTCTGAATCAACATATGATACAGGGCAAAGGAGCGATTTATAATGAAACAAGGAATTCATCCAGAATACCACCAAGTGGTATTCCAAGATACAAGTACTGGTTTTAAATTCATGGCTGGTTCAACTATGAACTCAGCTGAAACTATCACTATGGATGATGGTAATGAATACCCATTAGTACGTCTTGAAATTTCTTCAGATTCTCATCCATTCTACACTGGCCGTGAAAAGTTCACTCAAGCCGATGGTGCTGTGGATCGTTTCAACAAGAAATACGGTTTCAAGTAAAGATAAAAAAGACATATCCGTTTCGGATATGTCTTTTTTTTACATATTTAACACATAGTCAATCCATTTTGGCATCGCTTCGTTAATTTGATCAAAGGTTAAATCAAAGTTACCGGTATACCAAGGATCTGCGATTTCTTTACCCTGCATTCCATCGATAACATCTAAGCAAAGATGAATCTTGTGGGCTTGGTCTTTAGGAGCCCAGTGAAGCAGGTTGTTCATGTTTTCGTAATCCATTCCAATGATTAAATCATATTTTTGGAAATCAGATGATTCGATTTGTCTTGAATGTTGACCTGCATAGCTAATTTGTTTTTGGTCCAACAATTTACGAACTTCTGGGTGTGGCGGATTACCGATTTCTTCGGTACTTGTCGCAGCAGAATCAACCGCGATTTCACTTTCCAATCCACGCTCTTTTACGATCTTGCTAAAAATGGCCTGAGCCATTGCAGAACGACAAACGTTTCCATGGCACACAAATAAGACTTTTTTCAAAGTAGTCACGTCCCCATTAATTATTATCCATTAAACATATTAACAGTGTTTTGACAATTAGTTAATAGTTTTTATAAGACCTCATTAAAAACAAAGGATTGTCTCATAATGGATTGGCAAAACGGGTTTAAAATAATTTCTCGTTTCATGTTATAATATGTGTAACACTTATCGAACTGATGAAATGGAGATTTATTAGATATGAAAATGTCACTTACAGAAGTTGCTCGTGCTGTTTCTGCGCAAAATGATATTAGCGAATATGAAGATATTGATATTACTAGTGTTGCTTTTGATAGCAGGGAACTAACAGACGGGGCACTATTTGTGCCACTTGTTAGTCAAAACGATGGTCACGACTACATTCAAAGTGCAATTGATAATGGTGCCGTAGCAACTTTCTGGCAAAAAGACCACGAAAATGCTCCAACAGATTTTCCAATTATCGTTGTAGATAATACATTAGAAGCACTACAAAGATTAAGCCAATACTACTTGGCTAAAATTAATCCTAAGGTTGTCGCAATTACTGGAAGTAATGGAAAGACTACTACCAAGGATATGGTGGCTTCAGTATTATCCACTCAATTCAACGTCACTAAGACTCATGCCAACTTCAACAACGAAATTGGTGTGCCAATGACCATTTTAGATATGGAACCAAACACCGAAGTATTGGTTGTTGAAATGGGCATGGATCGTCCGGGTCAACTAGATTTCTTGAGTCACTTAGTTGAACCAGACGTTGCAGCCATCACAATGATTGGTGAAGCTCACATTGAATTCTTTGGTACTCGTGATAAGATTGCTGATGCCAAGATGGAAATCGTCAACGGATTAAAGGAAGATGGTATTTTCGTTTATAACGGTGACGAACCACTATTAGCAAGTCGCAGTGAATCACTACCATTCAAACGCACTTTTGGTTTGAATAAAGATGATGATTTTTATGCTTACGATATTGCTGGAACAGAAGTACAAACCACATTTAAGGTTAATAAGTATTCAGATATTGAATTCAAGATTCCGATGATTGGTGAATACAATGTTAACAACGCATTGGTAGCCATCACCATTGGTGACCTATACAGAATCAGAGAAGAAAACATCCAAAAGGCATTGTTGAATGTTAATTTGACTAATAACCGTACTGAATGGATTGAAGGAAGTAAGCATGAAATGATCCTTTCAGACGTTTATAATTCAAATCCTACTGCTGTTAAAGAAGTAGTGAACGCATTTACTCAAGAAAAGATTGATGGCCGTAAAATTGCCGTTTTAGGAGACATGTTGGAACTAGGTGATCAATCAATTCAATTACACGAATCATTAGCCGAAGTATTAGATCCAAAAGAAGTGCAAAGCGTGTACTTAATTGGTCCTGATATGAAGTACTTGTACGATAAGCTAAGCTTAGTTTATCCATCAGAAAACCTTTTCTACTTTAAGGCTGACCAATTGGATGAGTTATACGATCAATTAAATGCTGAAATTTATGAAGGTGACCAAGTACTATTGAAAGCTAGTCACGGAATTCATTTAGAAAAACTATTAGATAAACTAACAAATTAATATAGGTAATTCATTTGCTAATTTGACCCAAAAGGGTTATATTAGTCTAGTTACATTTTTTAGAACACGGAATTTTTATAATCAAGTTATTAGCGCATTAACGGGAACGGACTCTTCCTTAGCTAATGACGGTATTATATTGAATGTTTCGTTTAGGAGGAAACATATTTGAAGTTTAGAGAATTAGGTCTTTCAGAAGATCTATTAAAAGCGATTGAAGACAAGGGTTTTAAGGAAGCCACTCCAATCCAAGCAGAAACAATTCCTTTATCCCTACAAGGTAAGGATGTTTTAGGACAAGCACAAACAGGTACAGGTAAGACAGCTGCTTTTGCTCTTCCTATTATTGAACACGTTGATTTAGATAATCCAAACGTGCAAGCATTAGTTATTTCACCAACTCGTGAACTAGCTATTCAAACTCAAGGCGAAATTAGTCGTTTTGGAAAAGAAAAGGGCGTTAAGGCTGTATCAGTTTTTGGTGGTTCTGACATCAGAAGACAAATCCAAAGCTTAAAGCGTAAACCACAAGTTGTTGTGGGTACTCCTGGACGTTTATTGGATCATATCAACAGACGTACATTAAAATTAGACCATGTTAAGACATTGGTTCTAGATGAAGCCGATGACATGTTGGACATGGGATTCCTAGATGATATTGAAAGCATCGTAAAACAAGTTCCAGAAGAAAGACAAACATTGTTATTCTCTGCAACTATGCCACCACAAATAAAACGTGTTGGTGTTCAATTCATGAAGGATCCTCAACAAGTTACTATCAAGGCTAAAGAATTAACTACTGATTTAGTTGATCAATACTACATCAGAGTAAAACAATTTGAAAAGTTTGATATCATGACTAGATTCTTTGATATCCAAGCACCTAAGGTAACTATCGTATTCTGTCGTACTAAGCGTCGTGTTGACGAAGTTTCTAAGGGACTTCTACTACGCGGATACCGTGCAGCAGGAATTCATGGTGACTTAACTCAAAACCGTCGTTCACAAATTATGAAGGACTTCAAGCATGACAAAGTTGACGTTTTAGTTGCAACCGACGTTGCTGCTAGAGGTATTGATATCTCAAGTGTTACTCACGTATACAACTACGATATTCCTCAAGATTCAGAAAGTTACGTTCACAGAATTGGTCGTACCGGTCGTGCTGGACGTCATGGTGTTTCAATGACTTTTGTTGAACCAAACGAAACTAGTTACTTAAGAGACATTGAAAAGCTAACTAAGGTTAGAATGTTACCTCTTAAGCCACCTTCAGCTGATGAAGCATTGAAGGGCCAACTAGAAGTAGCCACTAAGGAAATTGGTTCATTAATCGAAAAGACTAAGATGGAACCATTCGCGGAAGCTTCTGACGAATTGTTAGAAAAATACGATGCTAAGGAATTAGTATCAGTGCTATTAAGCAAGATGACTAGAAACCAAGTTAAGGTTCACATCACTGCTGAAAAGCCACTTCCTAACAAGAACAAGCGCGGTCATGGTGGTGGATATCACCGTGGCGGTGGCAACCGTCGTGGCGGCTTCAAGCGTGGTGGTAACAGAAATGGTGGCGGAAACCGTCGTCGTTACAATGGTAATGGCGGTGGCAACCACCGTGATGATCACAAGAAGGGTAACCGTTCATCAAACCACAAACGTCCAAACAAGTCATTCACAATTAAAAACAAAGATTAATAACAAAAAAGCTGTTGATATGAAAATTTGTCAATAGCTTTTTTTTACATAAAGAACTACAATAAAAGGAAATGTCCATTATTAATTGGAGGAAAGATTAATATGGTAGTAGGAACTCATAGAAATGCACAAATATTAATTAGTAAGAGTGCTTTATATCATAATATTAGTAACGAAAAGAAACGTTTGAAAAATAACGAATACTTATTCATGGTCGTAAAGGCCAATGGATATGGCCACGGGGCGGTTGCAGTAGCACACGAAGCGAAGAAGGCTGGCGCCGATGGTTTTTGTGTAGCCATTTTAGACGAAGCATTACAACTAAGGGATGCTGGTTTTGACGAACCCATCCTAGTGTTAGGAATCACTGATGTAGAACATGCATCATTAATGGCAGAAAGAAAAATTTCAGCCACTGTCTCATCCATTGATTGGTTAAGAGCAGCCGATGAACAATTGGCTCAAAAAGATCTACCAAAGCTAAATGTTCATATCGGTTTGGATACTGGAATGGGGAGAATTGGTTTTCAAGACAAGGATTCACTTAAAGAAGCGGTTGATTTCTTGAATCAATCGGATAACTTCAACTTTGAAGGAATCTTTACACACTTCTCAACCGCTGATACACATAACGTAAAGTATTTTGATTTGCAAGTTGAACGATTTAATGATTTAATTTCTGTTATAGATACATTACCAAAGTATGTACATGTGTCTAATTCAGCTACTAGCTTGTGGCATAGTGAGTTTAACTGCAACATGATTAGATTTGGTGTTGCTGGTTATGGTTTGAATCCATCTGGTGGGGAACTAGACCTACCATACGAATTAAAACCAGCACTTAGTTTAACAACAAAAGTTGTCTACTGTAAAAAAATTGATGCAGGCCGTTCAGTTGGATATGGCGCGACGTACACATCCAAGGAACCTGAATGGATTGCCACAGTTCCAGTTGGTTATGCCGATGGAATTGTTCGAGCATTACAAGGCTTCTCACTATTGGTGAACGGCAAGTTCTGCCCAATTGTTGGTAGAGTTTGCATGGATCAATTAATGATTAAACTAGACGAACCAGTGAATCCAGGCACAAAAGTTACAATTGTGGGTCAAGACGGTAAAGAAAAGATTACTTTACAAGACATTGCGTCATATTGTGATACAATTCATTATGAAGTGGCTTGCTTACTCACTGATAGACTACCACGCATTGTGGTAGAATAGCCCGTTTTAAGAGGATTAATCAATGCAATCTAAGAATCGATATGTTTATTCACTTCTAAGTACAGCTACATCAAGTAACAGAGTAAAAATATCACATCCTAGAATGAATGTTTCAATTGATACACATACTAGGATTGTGGTTAATCCATGTTTTAACGATTATTTGATAGTCCAGAATTTAATTGCTGGGTACACTGAGATGACCGATATTAATCGTGCTATTTCAAAGGAATTCACTTTTTGTGAAACCTCAAGTGTGCATCACATTACGTTTTAGAATTCAGATGAATTCATTATAGATAGGGGATGTTAGAATGGCTAACGTTGAAATAAAACGTGGCGACGTTTTTTATGCTGACCTATCACCAGTTGTTGGTTCCGAACAGGGTGGAATGAGACCGGTATTAATCATCCAAAACAATATCGGGAATCACTACAGTCCTACCGTGATTGTTGCCGCAATTACTGCTAGAATTTCAAAGCCAAAGATGCCTACTCACGTAGCTATTAGTGCTGATAAGACCCGAATCGAAAAAGATTCAGTTATCCTATTAGAACAAATTAGAACAATTGATAAACAACGATTACATGATCGAGTAGATCACTTAAGTGATAAGTTTATGAAACGAGTGGACGAGTCATTGAAATTAAGTATTGGTGTACAGTAAAACATACATAAAAAAAGGATGCGAATTTAATTCGCATCCTTTTTTGTTTCGATAATGTTATTTCTCGTTCGCTAAATCTTCAATCTCTGCAATCTTAAAACCTTTACGTTCTAACGCAGCAGTGATTCTTTTTAACAATTTCTTATCTACCTCTTCGGGAAGGGTGAACATAACTCTATGTACCAATTCACCTTCTTGACCGTCTAAACTGATAACACTGGCGATTGCAGTGTACTTAGTGATGATTCTAGACATTGATTCTAGATCACCACGGTTACCAGGAGCTAGAACTGTAAGAACATAGCTGCCAACGTTTACGTTCCATGATTGTGAAAGCATGTCCAATAAACGGGTGTGGGTCAAGATACCGTAGAAACGATTATTATCATCCAATACAGCGATATAAGGTAAATCCTTAATCGAAAAGAAAATGTGGAAGAAGGCTGAATTAACATTGATGAACTTAGTGGCATTCTTTAATAATGTGGTAACAGGTTGAGACATATCACCACCGTTAGCTTTGTGACGGTAGATATGCATCTTGTAGATGTTACCTCTAAAGATTGTTCCAGTTTCGTCTAAGATAGGAATACATCTGTAACCAGATTCTTCCAACGTTTCAAGAGCTTGTTCTAATGAAACGTTTTCTGAAACGGTAACTAAACTGCCTTTAGGTTTAACCAATGACTTCAATAGCATAACATAACCTCCTTTTTAATTATTAGAATTTTTCTCATAATCTAATTTTAACATAAATTGATGACTTTGTGGCGATAAATCAACAATTGCCCAAAATAAAAAGCCGGGGAGCAAAGTGCACCTCGACTTAATATCTAATCAAGTTAATCGATTATTTTAAAGCTTCCATACCTTTTTCGGCAGTTTCCTTTAAGGTCTTACCTGAAGCTTCCATCTTAGCTTTTTCTTCATCGCTTAGAGGAACTTCGATAACTTGCTTAATACCTGATGCGTTAACAACAGCTGGAGTACCGATGTAGATATCGCTTAAACCATATTCACCGTTAACTGGAGCACCAACAGGTAGTACTGAGTTTTCGTCACGTAAGATAGCACGTGAAATTCTCATTAGGGCAGTTGCAACACCGTAGAAAGTAGCACCTTTCTTGTTGATGATTGTGTATGCCTTGTTTCTAGTTTCATCTTCTAATTGTAGTAAGTCATCTTTGCTTACGCCAGCATCTTTAGCTACGTCTAATAGAGGACGTGAACCAACGGTTGCTTCGTCAATAGCAGCAAATTCTGAATCACCATGTTCACCCATGATGTATGCGTTAATGTCAGCAGGGTTAACACCTAACTTCTTAGCAACAGCAACTTGGAAACGAGTAGTGTCCAATGAAGTACCTGAACCTACAACCTTTTCCTTTGGCCAACCTGAAAGTTTTTGAACACCGTAAGTTAAGATGTCAACTGGGTTAGCAGCAACTAAGAAAATACCCTTAAATCCTGACTTAACAACTTCAGGAACGATTGATGAAAGAATCTTTAGATTCTTTCCAACTAGATCTAGTCTAGTTTCACCTGGTTTTTGAGGTGCACCGGCAGTGATAACCACTAAGTCAGCATCTGCACAGTCACTGTAATCACCAGCGTAAATGTTCTTAGGAGCAGTAAATACTTGAGCATCTTCTAAGTCAAGTGCGTCTCCTTCGATACGATCTCTAATAATATCAACGATGACGAATTCTTCGCCTAGTCCTTGTTGCATCATAGCAAATGCGTATGAAGAACCAACGGCACCGTCACCAACTAAAACAACTTTTTGATGTTTTAAAGCCACAATAATCATCCCTTCAAAAACATATTTAAATCTACATCTGAATTATATCATTAATTTGGAAATTAGTAATTACAAAGCGCTAAAAAAACGAATAGTTTTCTATATTTCTATAAGCGACGGGATAAATATCGAATTGCATACTATGATATAATTTACATATTAATTGAGCGCAAAAAGGAGCGGATTTTTTATGAAGATGATTGTGGGATTAGGAAACGTTGGACCACAATATAAGGAAACCAGACACAACACTGGTTTTATGGTAGTAGACGAGTTTGCAGACAAGCATGGCGTTGAACTATCAACACAAAAGATGGAAGCAAAGATTGGATCAACTAACATTAACGGGGAAAAGGTTATGCTAGTCGAACCACTAACATTTATGAACGAATCAGGTCGTTCGGTTGGACCTTTAATGAAGTTCTTTAAGCTAGATTTAAGCGATTTAATAGTAATATATGATGATATGGATTTACCAATCGGTAAAATCAGATTGAGAAACCATGGATCAGCCGGTGGCCACAATGGAATTAAGAGTTTAATTGCTCATTTAGGCACCGACAAGTTTAACCGTATTAAGGTGGGAACAGACCACCCAACCAAGGAAAGCGTCGTTAACTATGTATTAGGTCACTTTACAGACGACCAAAAACCAGGATTAAACCAAGCAATTGACAACAGTGTTTCTGCACTAGAAGAATTTATCGATGGGGAAGAATTCAACAAGCTAGAAAACAAGTACAACTAATATTTAGAGGGGATAACTATTTTGGAATTAAGTCAATTTTTCACACAACTGCCACAATATGATGAGATTGTTAATGATTTAGCACCCAAACATCGTCAGTTAGTGACTGGTTTATCAGGTTCTGCGAAGACAATGATGATTGCTGCTTTGTTCAATTCAACAAAGAAAAACTTCTTGATTGTTACTGATACTTTATCCAGATGTGATGATATTGTTGAAGATTTACAAAATGTTGTCTCCGAAGATGATGTATTAGAATTTCCAGTCGAAGAAGTCTTAGCCGCAGAAGTTGCCACCAGTTCACCTGAATACAAGGCCACTCGTGTGCAAGCTTTATCAAAGCTATTAAGCGATGAACCTAAGATTATCGTAACGTCTGTTTCCGGTACCAAACGTATTTTGCCGGAACCTGGAGATTTTTCTGATGCTAATTTAACCATCTCGATCGACGATGAAGTTAATTTAGATGAATTAAGAAACAAACTATTTCAAATGGGCTACACACCTGAAAAGATGGTGGCAGCACCAGGTGAATTTTCACTTCGTGGATCAATTATCGATATTTATCCATTGAACTCAGAATATCCAGTTCGAATTGATTTATTCGATACTGATGTCGATTCATTGAGATATTTTGACGTATCTAATCAAAGAAGTTTGGAAAATATTGAAACCATCTCAGTACTACCAGCGACTGATATGGTATTAAACGAAGCACAAAGACAACAAGCAGTTGCTAATTTAACACAACTACGTGATAAACGTTTAGCCAAACTGGATAACGACGAACTAAAGCAACGCCTAAGTGATGCTGTTTCAACCATGATTGATGATGCCAATGAAGGAATCATTGATCCAGATTGGATAATGTATGCTAAGGCAATGTATGAAAACGAAACGACCATCTTTGACTATCTGGATGATGATGGTGTCGTTTTATTCGATGACTACAGTCGTATCTTAGAAAACAGCCAACAACTAGTCGAAGAAGAACAATCATGGGCTAATGATAAGTTTGACCATGGTGAAATTGCATCCACCGATTTATTTAGCGTGGACTTTAGAGAACACTTCCACAAAATTAATCAGGCAGAAATTTTAATGTCATTGTTCCAAAAGGGGATTGGGAACCTTAAGTTAACCCAATTAAATGATATTAAGGTTCGTCCAATGCAAAAGTTCTTCGGTCAAATGCCATTATTGAAGACTGAAATTGATAGATGGCACAAACAAGATGATACCGTTGTGATTTTGGTGAAGGACAAGGCCAGAATGCAAAAGGTATCGCAAACATTGACTGACTTTGAAATCGAATCCGTTCAAACCACCAGTGACAACATTTTAGAACATCAAGTCCAAGTGGTCAGTGAACGCTTGAAGAATGGGTTTGAATTGCCAATCAAACAATTGGCGGTAATTACCGAATCAGAAATGTTTACGACCGTCCACAAGAAACGACCACGTCGTCAAACATTTTCTAACGCGGAACGAATCAAGAGCTATGCTGATTTAAAACCGGGCGACTATGTCGTTCATGCTAACCACGGGATTGGTAAGTATGAAGGGATGAAGACCATGGAAGTCGATGGTAAGCACCAAGACTACATGACCATTGCTTACCAAAAGAATGCCAAGTTATTCATTCCGGTTACTCAATTAAACTTGATTCAAAAGTACGTTTCATCCGAAGACAAACACCCACGTGTTAACAAGTTGGGTGGAAGTGAATGGCAAAAGACGAAGTCAAAGGTTCAAGGAAAGATTGAAGATATTGCCGATGACCTAATTGACTTATACGCTAAACGTTCCAACCAGGTAGGATACGCCTTTCCAGAAGATGACGAGTACCAAGAAGAATTTGAGGGGGCATTCCCATACCAACCAACACCTGACCAGGTGAAGAGTTCTGAAGAAATTAAAAAGGATATGGAACAACCACATCCAATGGATCGTTTACTAGTTGGGGATGTTGGTTACGGTAAGACCGAAGTAGCATTGCACGCTGCCTTTAAGGCGGTCGAAGCAGGTAAACAGGTGGCATTTTTGGTACCAACTACCGTGTTGGCACAACAACACTACGAAACAATGGTGAACCGTTTTGAAGGTTTCCCAGTTTCAGTAGCAGTGCTATCTCGTTTTAGAACCAAGAAGCAGGTTGAAGAAACCAAAAAAGGTTTACTAGATGGATCAATCGACATCGTTGTTGGTACTCATCGTTTGCTATCTGATGACATCAAGTTCGCCGACTTAGGATTATTGATGGTCGATGAAGAACAACGCTTTGGTGTTAAACACAAGGAAAAGATTAAGCAATTAAAATCTAATGTTGATGTTTTGACACTAACAGCAACCCCAATTCCAAGAACTTTGAACATGTCCATGATGGGAGTTCGTGACCTTTCAGTTATTGAAACTCCACCAGCAAACCGTTACCCAATTCAAACGTACGTAATGGAAGAAAATGCAGGAGCAATTCGTGAGGGAATCACCCGTGAAATGCATCGTGGTGGCCAAGTCTTCTTCATGCATAATCGTGTTTCAGACATTGAAGACACCGTCATGAAGCTACAAACATTGGTTCCAGATGCTAGAATTGCTTACATTCACGGTCAAATGACCGAAAACCAATTGGAAACTATTCTCTATGATTTTGTTAACGGTGAATACGATGTGTTAGTAACCACAACAATCATCGAAACTGGGGTCGACATTCCAAACGCCAATACGTTGTTTGTCGAAGATGCCGATCACATGGGACTATCCCAGTTGTATCAAATTCGTGGACGAATCGGTCGTTCTAACCGTGTCGCTTATGCGTACTTTATGTATAAACCAAACAAAGTGTTGACCGAAGTTTCAGAAAACCGTTTGGAAGCTATCAGGGACTTTACCGAACTGGGTTCTGGTTTCAAGATTGCCATGCGTGACTTATCACTTCGTGGTGCCGGGAACCTATTAGGTAAGCAACAATCAGGATTCGTCGATTCGGTTGGTTATGATATGTATACTCAAATGTTAGCCGATGCCGTTGCAACTAAGCGTGGTCGTCGTGCCGAACAACGAGTTGATACAACCGTCGAAATGGACATTGAAGCATACTTGCCTAGCGAATATATTCAAGATGAAAAACAAAAGATCGAATTATACAAGCGAATTAGACAAATGCAAAACGACGATCAATATCGTGAACTACAGTCTGATTTAATTGACCGTTTCGGTGATTATCCAACTGCGGTTGAAAACCTATTAACAATCAGTCGCATCAAGATGTATGCCGACTCATCGTTAATTGAAAAGATTAGGCAAACACCAAAACAAATTACAGTCACTCTATCAACGATTGGAACTCAATTCTATGACAGCAAGCAAGTGCTAAAGGCAATTGCGCAAACAGAGTTTAGATCAATGGTTGGTACTGCTAACAACAAGATGCAAATTACCTTAATCATTCAACCTAATATGGATGAACAAAAGTGGTTAGGTGAATTGAGTAAGTTTGTCGAAGCATTAGATAAAGAACATACAGGAAGTTTAACAAATGAAAAATGACAATAAGCTATCAGTGATAATGAAGGGTGCGATGATTTTATCAATCGCTTCTTTGATTAGTAAGGTACTAAGTGCCGTTTACCGTGTGCCATTTCAAAACTTAGTGGGAAACATTGGATTCTACGTTTTCCAACAGGTTTATCCAATCTATGGAATTGGAATGGTATTAGCTTTAAGTGGGATGCCAATAATTATTTCACGTGTTATCGCTGAGCAGGAAACAACATTGCAGAAAAAAGGACTTCTAAGGCAGCTATTTATCGTGCTTTCAATCTTTGGTGGGTTGATATTTATCATCTGCCAGATTAAGGCAACATCGATTGCTGCTCTAATGGGTGACATCAGATTAGATAGTTTAATTCGTGCAGTCAGCTGGATGTTTTTAATGATGCCAATCTTGGCATGTTTAAGAGGTTACTTCCAGGCAACATTGATTATGAAACCAACCGCTTATTCACAAGTTGTAGAACAAGTGATTCGAGTTGGGTTAATCATTGCTGCTGCATACGTTGGGGTTAGACACCACGTGGATCCATATACAATTGGAACGTATTCAATGGTGGCAACGCCAGTTGCTGAGATTTTCTCGGTGGCTATCTTAATTCGCTACTACGCGGTGGATATTAAGCGACTACCGAGTCAAAAGGTAATGTCGTATCAATCATTGTTGAAACGATTATTGTTTGAAGGTGGCACAATCTGCATGCTTTCATCGCTAATGGTCTTAATGCAACTAGTTGATTCGTTTACCGTCCGTAAAGGATTGTTATTAAACGGATTGAACTTGATTGATTCACAGGCGGTCAAGGGAATCTATGATCGTGGCCAGCCACTAGTTCAATTAGGTTTGGTAATTGCGACATCATTTGCTTCTGCTATCTTGCCATCATTAAGTTTGGCCTATTCCAAGAAACAAATGAAGTCGTTTCATAACCTAGCATCCGAAATGCTTAGGGTTAGCATGTTTATGACCGTCGGAGTGGCAGTAGGGATGATTAGTTTGATGCCACTAATTAATCGTTTGCTATTTAACAGTGGTCAACAAAACACCACAATTAGTATCTTTATGATTAGTGTGGTTCTAACAACGATGATTACGATTTATAGTAGTATTTTGCAAAGTGCAAATCACTTTAAAATTACCATTATCGCGATTATATTAGGGTTAGCAGCTAAGATATTGATTACCAAGGAAATGGTTGCCCACATGGGAATCGCCGGTGCAAGCATTTCCACTGTGATTAGTTTGCTATTAATGCTAATCGTGGAAGTGAAGTTTGCACCAATTGACATCGTTAAAATTGAAAACAAGTGGAGCTTCTTATGGAAGTTAACTGTGATTGCTATAGTGATGTTGGTCATTGAAATGATTTTGATGAACCTATTTGGATCAATTCATTTGGTTCACAGTCAAAGATTGAGTGCCATCATCTCACTATGTTTCTTAGTTCCAATCGGTGCAGCCGTCTTTGGTGTCTTAGCGATTAAATGGAAACTATTAACATATCAAGAATGGCAATCAGTGCCAGTAGTAAATAAGTTTATAGATAGGTGGATGTCGAAATGAGACTAGACAAGTTTTTAAAGATTTCAAGAATTATCAAGAGAAGAACGGTAGCAAAGGATATTGCTGATCAAGGTCGTATTACCATTAACGACCGTGTGGCAAAATCATCATCAAATGTTAATTCAAATGATAAGTTAGTGATTAAGTTTGGTAACAAGACCCTAACCATTCAAGTTAACCAATTGTTTGAAACCACCAAAAAGGCTGATGCAGATAGAATGTACACCGTTTTGGATGAACAATACGAAAGAGATTTCAACGCTGAATAATTAAAATTTAGTTACAAAATTAATTATCTATTTATTTTTTTTAAGAATCATCTATACTATTAAGTAGCAAATTGAGGAGGGGATACCATGGATGTTGATAAGGTTCATCAATTGAATAATCAATACACGAAGATCAAGCGATCTCGACATCAAGAAATTTTACGCAGTCGAAAAAAACGTGGAATTATCCTGGTAAGCTTTTTCCTCGTTGTTATCTTAATGTTGGTTGCGCAAATCTTTATAACTAAATCTAAGATTAGCAACGTTTCTGAACAACAGGTTCAAACCAAGAAGGAACTTAAGAAAAGTAAAATTGATAATCAAAAGCTAAAACAAAATATTAAGCAGTTACACGATAAGGACTATATCCAAAAAGTAATTCGTGAAAAATATTACTACACCAAGCCGGGAGAGACTGTTTACAGCCTTCCAGGGGATGTTTCAAAGGATGTAACTCAAAATTAAAATGGTATGAAAAAATACCATTTTTTTTATACAATTATCATTTAAATGGTGCTATACTAAAGTTACTAATCATTATTAGGAGGACAAATTTTTTTATGGCAATTGAAGTTGGAGCAAAAGTTTCCGGCAAAGTATCAGGAATCACTAATTTTGGTGCTTTTGTTGATCTAGGCGAACACAAAACAGGATTGGTTCACATTAGTGAAATTTCTGATGGCTATATCAAAGATATCAAAGATGTATTAAAAGTTGGCGATGACGTTAAAGTTAAGATTCTAAGTGTTGGTGACGATGGTAAGATTGCTTTATCAATCAGAAAAGCAGTTGATAAGCCTGCCGAACCACAAAGAAGAGAACAACCAAAGATGGCCCATGGACATTCAAATCATGGTAAGTTTGGTGATAACCGTCATCACAATGATAACCATAAAAATAACAAGGCTAGTTTTGATGACTTAATGGACAGTTTCCTAAAGGAAAGTGAAAGCAGACTAGCTACAATCAAGAAAAATACTGAAGGTAAGCGTGGAGGCCGTGGCGGTCGCCGTAGTTAACCAAATAAAAAATGATTGGGGTAGATTACCTTAATCATTTTATTTTTACCAAAAAAGAGACTAAAAGGGGACGGTATTAATGCCGGAACAAAATATGACCCAGCAAAAATTTAATCGATTGATTGAGAGTAAGAATTGGTTTAATGAGTCAGACTCTGTGGTTGTCGCGGTATCCGCTGGCGTTGATTCAATGGCATTGCTTAACCTAATGATGAACTTGCCAAAGAAGAATCGCCCAGAAATTATCGTTGCTCACGTTAACCACCACCTAAGAGTACAAAGCGCCGAGGAAGAACGGTATATCAGAGACTTCTGTCAAAGTCATAACGTCAAAATTGAAGTTGGTAACTGGGAAGAACAGTTCCATCCAAGTAATGGAATTGAGATGGCAGCTAGAAAATATAGGTATGACTTCTTTTCAAAGGTCGTTAAAGACAATAATTCACGTATATTATTAACAGCACATCATGCCAATGACCAAGCTGAGACGGTTTTGATGCGATTAATTCGTGGATCGTTTGTAAAGGACCTAGTCGGGATTAAGGAAAGTCGTAAGTTTAATGATGGTTGCTTGATTCGTCCACTGCTGGGTTTTAGCAAACAAGAACTAACGCAATACATGCAAACCTTATCCATTAAATGGTATGAAGATGACACGAATCAAAAACTAGATGTCACTAGAAACCGAATTAGACATCGTTTGATTCCATTTATCGAATCAGAAAACAAACGTGGGATTGAACACATTAATGACTTCTCACACCAACTGAACTCAATGAAGCAACAAAATGATTTCTTCTTTGAGAAGTTAGTAAAAGATATCAGCATAGATACAAGCTCTTTTGAGCTGGGTGAATTCTTGAAGCTGCCCAAATACGTTCAAACCGGATTAATTGATTATCTAGTTGATCAAGAGGTGGTAGATGGTTTAAATGTCGACATTGTTAATCAGGTAACTTCACTACTTAATAATGATGAAAAGCCACAGGGTGTTGTTGAGTTATCGAACAATTTGAGCATAAAAAAGGAATATGACAAATTTTTAATCGAAAATATCAACCGAAACCAAATAACTGGATTTAAAAACGATTATTTTGTGGTAACATTGAATAAATGGTATTTCGAAGATGATATCCGGTGGATGATTACGGATAATTCCAATGTTTCAGATGATGAAGCAAGAAGGGTTTCTCGTTTTAATCTTTTGGATTCAGAATTCCCATTGATTGTACAAAAGACGCAAAATCGTGATAGAATAACGCTTAAAAATGGTGGCCATCAAACGGCTAGGCGACTGTTTATTAACAAGAAGATACCTGTTGATAAGAGGCAATCTGCCAAGAGTTTGATGACTGATCAGGGAAGGCTATTAGCAGTTTTAGGCTACAGTGAATCTGTATCTATCGATAACTCTAACGCTAGAGTTTATACATTAATCATTAAATAAAGTATGTGGAAGGAGAAACTAATGAACAACGACATTCTAAAAACCTTATACAGTAAGGAAGACATCACAGACGCTTGTCGCAGATTAGGTCAACAAATTACAACTGATTACAAAGACAGAAAACCAGTGGTAGTTGGTGTATTGAAAGGTGCTATTTTCTTCATGACAGATATTGTCAGAGAAATGGACCTATACATGGACATCGATTTTATTGACGTTTCAAGCTACCATGGAGGTACTGCATCAAGCGGAACCATTGAATTAATGAAAGATATTGATGTGGATGTTAACGGTAGGGATGTTATTTTCATTGAAGATATTATCGATACTGGTAGAACATTGAAATATTTAGAAGACCTATTAGCTGAACGCGGTGCTAAATCAATTAAGGTATGTACTTTAATGGACAAGCCTGAAGGAAGAGTAGTCGAAGCCAAAGCCGATTACGTTGGTCTAGAAGTACCAAATGAATTCGTAGTTGGATATGGTTTAGATTACCAAGGTAAGTACCGTAACCTTCCATATGTTGGAGTATTAAAACCAGAGGTTTATTCAGACAAATAAATGGTTAATTCTTCTGAAAAATGATAATATATGCTTCGTGTAATGTATTGAAAAATTGGCGGGTCTCACCATGTTATTTTTAATACATAAACAAGCATTGAACACAGGAGGCAATTGATGCGTAATAACAATAATAAAGGATTATTCAAGAACAGCCTGTTCTACATAGTGTGCTTCTTGATTGTCTTGGGAGTTACTTTCTTTGTCACATCAAAGAACGGTCAACCTCAAAACAAAGAATTACAATCTAGTCAGTTTGTTCAAGAACTAAAAGATAACAAAATTAAGAGCTTTTCAATTCAACCAGAAAACGGTGTTTACACTGTTTCTGGTGAATACAGAAAGGCCCAAAGCGTTAAATCAAACAATTCTGGTAGCATTTTATTCAGTAATACCAAGAGTGAAACTAAGGTTTCATCATTCAAGACTAAGGTTTTGAAGAACAACGGTACTATTAATGAAATTACAAACTACGCTAAGAAGAATAACGTTAAGATGGGTGCCAAGGCTGCCGATACTGACGGAGGTTTCTGGTCAAACCTAATCTTCTCATTACTACCAATGCTAATTATCATCATTTTCTTCTTCGTTATGATGAACCAAATGGGTGGTAAGAATGGTAGCAAGGGCGGCATCATGGGTGTTGGCAAGTCAAAGGCTAAACCAACCAAGAGTGATGTTCGTTTCACAGACGTTGCTGGTGAAGAAGAAGAAAAGCAAGAACTTGTTGAAATCGTTGAATTCTTAAAGGATCCAAAGAAGTTCACCAAGTTAGGTGCTAAGATTCCTCATGGTGTCCTATTAGAAGGACCTCCAGGAACTGGTAAAACTTTATTAGCTAAAGCCGTATCTGGTGAAGCTGGCGTTCCATTCTACTCAATTTCAGGTTCTGATTTCGTTGAAATGTTTGTTGGGGTTGGTGCTAGTCGTGTTCGTGACTTATTCACACAGGCTAAAAAAGAAGCTCCAGCAATCATCTTCATTGATGAAATTGATGCTGTTGGTAGAAAACGTGGTAATGGCATGGGCGGTGGCCATGATGAAAGAGAACAAACATTGAACCAACTATTGGTTGAAATGGATGGTTTCTCAGGTAATGATGGTGTTATCGTAATTGCCGCAACTAACCGTGCTGACGTATTGGATCCTGCCTTGACTCGTCCAGGTCGTTTTGACCGTAAGGTACTAGTTGGTAGACCTGACGTTAAGGGTAGAGAAGCAATCTTAAAGGTACATGCTAAGAACAAGCCAATCGCTGATAACGTTGACTTGCATGAAATTGCTAAACAAACTCCAGGTTTTGTTGGTGCCGATTTAGCTAACTTGTTAAACGAAGCTGCTTTATTAGCTGCTAGAAGAAACAAGTCTGAAATTGGTCCATCAGAATTGGATGAAGCTGAAGACCGTGTAATTGCTGGTCCAGCTAAGAAAGATAAAGTTGTTAGTCAAAAAGAACAAAACATTGTTGCCAACCACGAAGCTGGTCACACAATTGTTGGTTTAGTTCTAAACGATGCTCGTGTAGTTCACAAGGTAACTATCGTTCCTCGTGGACGTGCTGGCGGATACGCAATTATGCTTCCAAGAGAAGATCAACAATTGCTATCTAAGAAGAACGCAATGGAACAACTTGCTGGTCTAATGGGTGGTAGAACTGCCGAAGAAATTATCTTCGATTCATTGTCTTCAGGTGCTTCTAATGATTTCGAACAAGCTACTAACTTAGCTCGTGCTATGGTTACTCAATATGGTATGAGTGAAAAGCTAGGAACTGTTCAATTGGAAAGTCCAAACGATGACCCATACGCAAGAAGATATTCTGAAAAGACTGCTTCTGTTATCGATGAAGAAGTAAGAAGATTAATTGATGAAGCTCATGGTCAAGCTCATGACATTATTGAACAACACCGTGAACAACATAAGGTAATCGCTGACGCATTGCTTAAGTACGAAACATTAGACGAAAAGGAAATCTTGAGTTTATACCGTACTGGTAAGATGCCAGAAGAAAACACTTCAAATGATAACGAAGATGCTTCTTTTGAAGAAAGCAAAGAACAACTAGAACAAAAAGAAAATCAACATCAAGATAATGATGAAGACTAACTAATAGAGCGTGGGTTGAATTTATTTGACTCACGCTTTTTTAGGTGATTATGGAGGAATAAAAAATGGCAGACTATTTAACAAAGAGTGTCACTAAAGACGGTATGTTTAGAGCATACGCAATGGAAGCTACTGGCGTAGTTGACGAAGCACAAAAGGATCATAGAACATGGCCTGTATCTTCAGCGGTATTAGGTCGTTCATTGGTAGCTAGTTTATTATTAGCTACATCAGTATTAAAGGGTAAGGAAACAATGACTGTGAAGGTATTGGGTGATGGCCCTGCCGGCCCAGTCTTGGTTGACGTCGATGCAAATGGTCACGTTAAGGGATACATTCACAACCCACACGTTGATTTACCATTAAACAAACACCACAAACTAGATGTTGGTGGTGCCGTTGGACAAGGTAGCTTAGAAGTAATGAAGAATCTAGGTGGCGATGAACCATACGTAAGTAACGTTCAACTAGTTTCAGGTGAAATTGGAGATGACTTTACTTTCTACCTAGCGCAATCAGAACAAATTCCATCAGCTGTTGGTGTATCTGTATATGTAAATGAAGATGGAACCATTGGTGCTGCCGGTGGATACTTGATTCAAGTATTACCTGGCGCATCAGATGATGCAATTAGCAAACTAGAAGAACGTTTGAAGTCAATTCCAATGATTTCAGAACTATTCCTATCAAAACAAAAACCAGAAGACATCTTGAAACTAATCTTTGGTGAAGATAACATCGATATCCTACAAAACATGCCTGTAGAATTTAAGTGTGACTGTTCAAAAGAAAAGTTCGGTGAAAAGATTGCCGGTTTAAACGATAAGGAAATCCAAGCCATGATTGATGAAGATCATGGAGCAAAGGTTATCTGTAACTTCTGTGAAACCGAATATAACTACAGCGAAGACGACTTGAGAGCGTTGTTGTCTGATAATTCAGATTCAAAAGAATAGTAAGTATGCAGTTTTAATTTTAGTGTGATATGATATTTATCATGCTAAACGTGTTTAATATTGAGGTGAATATAAATGGAATGGAAAATCGGAGATGTTACAATCCCCAATCAAGTAGTTGTTGCTCCAATGGCTGGGGTTACTAACACTGCTTTTAGAATGATTTGTAAAGAATCAGGAGCTGGACTTGTTGTTTGTGAAATGATTTCTGATCGTGGTTTAATGCACAAGAACAAGAAGACTCTAAGTATGTTGGATATTGATCCAAAGGAACACCCAATGAGTATTCAAATTTTTGGTGGTACTAAGGAAACCCTTGTCGAAGGGGCTAAGTTTATCGACCAAGAAACTGATGCCGATATCATTGATATCAACATGGGTTGTCCTGTAAACAAGGTTATTAAGACTGATGCCGGTTCAAAATGGCTATTGGATCCTAACAAGGTATACGAAATGGTTTCATACGTTACTGACGCTGTTAAGAAACCAGTTACTGTTAAGATGAGAACTGGATGGGATGAAGACCACGTATACGCAGTTCAAAATGCATTGATGGCAGAAAAAGCCGGTGCTTCAGCGATTGCAATGCACGGTAGAACTAGAAAACAAATGTACACTGGTAGCGCTGACTGGGATGTTTTAAAACAAGTTGCTGATGCTTTAACAATTCCATTTATGGGTAATGGGGACGTTAGAACTCCTCAAGAAGCTAAGAAGATGTTAGACGAAGTTGGAGCAGACGCCGTAATGATTGGTCGTGCCGCTGAAGGTAACCCATGGATGCTACAACAAACCAGACACTACCTAGAAACTGGTGAACTATTGAAGGAACCTACAGTTGATGAAAAGATTGCAACTGCTAAGGAACATCTACACCGTTTAGTTGGTGTTAAAGGTGAATTTACTGGTCCTCGTGAATTTAGAGGCCAAGCTGCTTACTACCTAAAGGGAATTTCTCACTCAGCTAGAGCTAAGGTAGCTTTAAATAATGCAGAGACTGAAGAAGAAATGGATGATATTTTCGACAATTTCCTTGAAAAGACTCATAAAAGAGCAGCAAAAAATGCAGATTTAAGTGAAATGTAATTTTTTAAATTATTTTATGGTATTATGTTAATATAAAATAATTTATTCTGATGGAGGTTTTACTGTGGCACAAGAAAAGCAAATGAATGACCAATTGCGAGTTCGTCGCCAAAAGATGAATGAATTACGAGAAGAAGGGGTCGACCCATTCGGTAGCCGTTTTGAACGTACTCATTTAGCTAAACAATTACACGATAAGTACAACGATAGTACTAAAGAAGAACTAGAGGAAGAAAATCTAAAAGTTGTTATCGCTGGACGTATGGTTGCAAAACGTGGAAAAGGTAAGGTAGGTTTTGGTGATTTACAAGATCGTACCGGTAGAATTCAACTATACGTAAGAAAAGATGAAGTAGGTGAAGACAACTACCATTTCTTCAAGCGTGCCGACTTAGGTGACCACTTAGGTATCGAAGGTGAACTAATTAAGACAGACATGGGTGAATTAACTGTTAAGGCTACTCATGTAACTTTCTTATCAAAGGCTTTGCGTCCATTGCCAGACAAGTACCATGGTCTACAAAACAAGGAACAAAAATACCGTCAAAGATATCTTGATTTGATTTCAAACCGTGATAGTTTTGACCGTTTCCAAAAACGTAGCAAGATTATTTCTGCAATCAGAAACTACCTTGACAACGAAATGGATTGTACTGAAGTAGAAACACCTGTACTACACAACCAAGCTGGTGGTGCTAGTGCACGTCCATTTATTACTCACCACAATGCATTAGACATCGACTTATACCTACGTATCGCACTAGAACTACACTTAAAACGTTTAATCGTTGGTGGTATGGAACGTGTATACGAAATCGGTCGTGTATTTAGAAATGAAGGTATGGATCAAAACCATAACCCAGAATTTACTGAATTAGAATCATACATTGCATACTTCGACTTCCATGATGTCATGGATGAAACTGAAGGTATTTTCAAGGCAGCTGCTAAGGTTGTTACTGACAACGGTATTATTAACTACCGTGGTGAAGAAGTAGACTTTAACAAGCCATTCGAACGTTTACACATGGTAGACGCAATCAAAGAATTTACTGGAATTGATTTCTGGAAAGAAATGAGTCTAGAAGAAGCTAGAAAACTTGCTGACAAGAACAACATTGAATACCAAGATTTCTGGACTGTTGGCCACATTATCAACGAATTCTTCGAAGAAAAGGTTCAACCAGAAATTAAGAACCCAACATTTATCTACGGTCACCCAGTAGAAATCTCACCATTAGCTAAGAAGAACGCTGATGATCCAAGATTTACTGACCGTTTTGAACTATATGTTGAAGGTATGGAATATGCTAACGCATTCTCTGAACTAAATGATCCAATCGATCAAAAGGAAAGATTCCAAGCTCAAGCTGCTGAAAAGGCTAATGGTAACGATGAAGCACAACCAGTCGACTTAGACTACGTTGAAGCTCTAGAATACGGTATGCCACCAACAGGGGGACTAGGTATCGGTATTGACCGTCTAGTTATGTTATTAACTGACGCTGAATCAATCAGAGATGTCCTACTATTCCCAACAATGAGACCAGAAGACAACTCAGAACAAGACTAAGATCTACAACTAAGCGTAGAGAATTGATTAATTTCAATTCTTTACGCTTTTTTTGTTGAAAGTGGTTGACGATGTTCCACAAACTTGATAGTATATTAAATGTTGTTTGAAAGACGAACAGCTCGAAAAAATAAATATAAAAAGTTGTTGACATAACAACGGTTACATGGCATAATATTTATTGTTGTCGTTAAGAGATAACGTTAATAAATTTGATTGCTTGAAAAAAAGTTGTTGACATTGTTTCACAGCTTTGATATAATTAAGAAGTCGTAATTTAGACATATAAATGGTAGATCTTTGAAAACTGAACAAGATTGATAATCGATGATGTGTAAGGAACTTACAACTTGGTTGTAAGAATTAAACATTGCGAAGTCAATTCGCTTATAAAATAACAATTTATTCAGAAGAGCTA
>NZ_JAPDKO010000011.1:0-54369 GCF_030398685.1 Apilactobacillus sp. EABW-1NA | reverse complement strand
CTTATTAATAATTTTTGTAAATCCTAAACCATTATAATAATCTTTAATGGCAGCTAATTTTAATTCTTTAGAAAACATAAAAGAACCCCTTAGGTTAGATTTCTCCAACTCAAGGGGTTCAGTTCACATTCAATCCAATGGCTTTTTTATTTGAGTTCTTCTTTTCTATCGATAATGAACTTCGCAAAATGTTGGCTGGCGATTGGTAGTTCATCCTTATTCTTATAAACAATTGCGACCGGTCTAGTCACGTTGGGTTCGACTGGCTTGCTGACGATGTTGAAATCGGTTCGACGGTAAACTAGTTCGGATAAGATGCTGACCCCTAGTCCTGCTTCGACCATCGCCATGATGGTGTAGTCATCTTGAATCTTATAGCGCACGTTGGGTTTAACACCGGCTTTTTTAAATGCTTCAAGCGGTTCACTGTAGCCACCACCCTCAACTAGGATGAATGGATCATCGGCGAGTGCTTCAATTGGCACAGCATCTGCGTTGGCGTATGGATGGTCAACGGGAATAAATGCATTCATGTTAGTGTTGTGGACAATTGTCTTATTAAAACCTTCTCCGTATTCAGCGGTCATGATGGCGAAATCAATTTGGTCGGTTTTCAACCAATCGATGATGGTTCCATAGTCACCCTGGTTTAAAACGAAATTAATCTGTGGATAAAGCGCCTTAAACTCTTTGAATAGGTCAGGCAACCAGTAACAACTAACACTGGTAATTGCTCCGATTCTGACCGTTCCTGATTGAAGGCCATTGATGGCATTGGCGGTGTCGATTAATCCACGGTATTGACGAAGTGCTTGTCTGATGTGTGGATAAAGTTTTTCCCCATCCGGTGTCAATTCCACCCCAGATCTGGAACGTTTTAGAATGTGCATATTGAATTCCTTTTCCAGATTGGACATCATTTGACTGACGGAAGATTGGGTATACCCTAGTTGTTCTGCTGCTTTGGTGAAACTCTTATTCTGTAATACTGCCTCTAGTACAATAAATCGATTCATCTTATATCATCTTTTCTTATGTAAATATTGAATTTATTAATTTTACTTATGTTGGTACTCATTATATAGTTAATAGTACAAATAAACAAGAAAAGGTGTTGATATCTATGCAAATTTTTAAAAAGGAATCGGTTAGCAATTATTTAGAGGCCGATTCACGATTATCCAAGTCTTTGACCACTAAAGACTTAATTGGCTTGGGTATCGGTGCCGTGATTGGTACCGGGATTTTCATCCTTCCCGGCCATGAAGCTGCCAGTCATGCTGGTCCTGCCGTTGCGATTGCCTTTTTAATGGCAGCCATCGTTTCTGGATTAGTTGGTATGGCCTACGCTGAATTTTCATCAGCCATGCCAATTGCCGGATCAGCTTACTCATTTGGTTCCGTTGTCTATGGTGAAATTGTTGGTTGGATTTTGGGTTGGGCCTTAATCCTTGAATACTTCTTAGCAGTATCGGCTGAAGCGACCGGGTTTGCTGCTTACTTTAACAACAATATCTTAGCCGCCATCGGAATTCATTTACCAACCGCCCTACAAGCCAGTCCAATGGAAGGTGGAGTGATTAACATCTCAGCCGTCATCATTGTGGTTGTCATCGCAGGAATTCTTCTAATGGGTTCAGAAATGTCTAAACGTGTTGAAAACTTCGCCGTGATTGTCAAAGTCGCCATTATCATTATTTTTATTATCATCGGTGCCTTCTACGTTAAGACCAGTAACTATGTTCCTTTCTACCCTGCTCAATTCCACTCAACTCCATTTGGTATGGGTGGTATCTTCACAGCAGCTGCCACTGTCTTCTTTGCTTTCATCGGTTTTGATGCATTAGCTTCTAACTCCGCTGAAACTATCGACCCAGGTAAGAACGTTATCAAGGGAATTATCGGAACTGTGGTTTTCGCCGTCGTTCTATATGTCGCATTTTCAATGGTACTTACTGGAATCGTTAACTACAGGGAACTAAACGTTGACGATCCCGCCGCTTACGCTCTTCAAATCATTCACTTGTCAGCATTCAACAAGCTAATTACTATCGGTGCTTTGTTTGGAATCTTTACCGCCATGGTGACTATGTTCATCGGTGGTTCTCGCCTAGTGTATGCACTTGGTCGAGACGGTCTTTTGCCTAAATTCATTGGCCGCGTTAACGCCAAGCACTCCGTACCAAAGAATGCGATTATCATCGCAACTATCGTTCAAGCTGTCTTTGCTGGTTTGGTTCCATTGACTCAACTAGCTTCATTGATTAACGCAGGAACATTGATTGCCTTCGCATTCATCTCATTTGGTGTTATTAAACTTCGTCGTAGAAAAGATATTAAAAACACAGGATTCAAGATGCCATGGTATCCATTCCTACCAATCGTAGCTGGTGTATTCAGCATCTTCTTTATCATCATGCTTCCAGACATTACCAAGATTTCAGTTGGTATCTGGATTGTGATTGGATTTATCTTCTACTTCGCCTACGGAGTTCACCATTCTAAACTACAAAAACAAGACTAAACGAAAAAAAGCCCTGGATTAAATCCAGAGGCTTTTTATTTTTCGTTATAAATAAATGAATTATCCGGAATACGGATTAGAGTATAACTCTTGAACTGACGTCTTGCATGTAATCCGATTCCATTCCAAAAACTGTCTTTATACGTAACGGTTACGTCGGCAACCCACGCTCTTTGGTATTTCTTGTCTAGCGTCTTAGCTTCATTGTCATTCCATCTAACCGCTGACTTTTGAACATTAATTTCGCTATTAGTACCGACTAGCACACTTGATGCTGAACTTGATACTGATAGACGTTGTCCATTAACCAAATATGAGTAAGACTGATTCAAAGATGAATTATTCCCACTTTTGACCTTCACATAGTAAGAGCTGTTACCATTGGTATCCAAAATTAATGGCTTGAAGTCACGTGTTGTGACGACGTTTGATCCATTAACGTTTGGATAGAATGTCTCAAAAGACATGAATCCAATCCCAGCAAATAACACGACGATTTGTGCAATCGTCTTTAAATGGTGAGTTAATGAAAAGTCGTAGTGCCCATTTATGATTAGTCTACTTCTTCTTACCCCGATGTTATGAATAATAAAAATTGCATAAATAACCAAAATTATCCAAAGAAGTAGGCCAACTATATTCCAGGCCGATTCCATAAATCTTCTCCTTTATACTAGTAATCAAAGATACTTTACTATTCTACACTATTTTGGAAAAAATACAAAATTCTTATGCTAACTATTATTATTTCAATGCTGAATCGTGGTTGTTAACCAGTTTAATCAACTTGGCAGTGTCGGAAAATTCGGCATAATCGTTAACAACGACGGTGATTACTCTGTCTTTGCCAGGTTGTTGAGCAGTCGCAACTAGACATAGTCCAGCGGCAACAGTATAACCGGTCTTTAAACCATCGACATGCAAACTTTCATCGTAAAAAGGTCTACCAGGTAGTAAACTATTTTCATTAAATAAAGTTTGACCGTCAACTTTTTCATATACTTGCTTGGCATCATCAATTGCCTTTGGATAAATTGATAGGACGTGGTCGGCAATGATTGCGATACTCTTGGCTGAGATCATGTTGGCATCGTCCTTGCCACCAACTTGAGCGAAACCAAATTTACCTAAGTCACTATTTTCTAGTCCTGATGATGACACAAAAGTAGCGTCTAGATGCCATGCTCTGGCTTGTTCATTCATCATCTTGATGAACTTAACGTTAGATCCTGCCACCCATTGACCCAATGCAATTGCAGCATTGTTGGATGATTGGACTAAAGCGGCCTTATACAAATCTCTGACGGTGTACTTGTGGCCATCCTTAAACTTAAAGCCACCTAGTTCAACGTCGTCACCTAGTTTCTTTAGTCCCTTGTTACTGGTGTCGACTACTCGATTCCAGCCGTTGGTTTTTTCGGCCTTTTGAATCGCTAGATATAAGGTCATTAGTTTAGCTAATGATGCCACCTTAATCTTCTTGTCCCCATTTTGTGAATAAACGACCTTATTCTTAGTAGCATCCAATGCCACAGCAGCACTCGCGTTCGTTATTTTATTCTGTGACACCTTCACTAGGTCGGTCTTATAAGTTTGTGGATCTTGTTGATAGTCAGGTTGATAACCTTGTTTTGAGTTCGTTATTTTATTGTATTCTTGGCGAATAAATGAGAATGGATTATTAAATTGTTCGTATGCCCCTAATCCAATCGCCGCGACGAATATTATTGTTAGTCTTTTCACTGATTTCTTCATTCATTTTTACTTCCATTTTTCATAATTTCACTATCTAAAGTTACCACGAAATCACCGTTACGACAAGGCATCCCGCTTGTTAAAAATGTTAATAAAAATATAAGCATTGCATTTAAATTTAATCAATAGTATAGTTAATTTAAATTGATAATTAATGTTTGGGGTGCCGGAATTCGGCTGAGATTCATACCCATAGTACCTGATTCAGGATAATCCCTGCGAAGGAAAACAACCCTTTTATTTTTAATGCTTTACAAATTATAAAAATAAATTGGACTCCAAACACGTGTTGTTTGGGGTCCTTTTTTCTGGAGGAAACTATGAAAAACACATGGTCACTTAGAAACATCATTTTACTTACATTAATCTCAATTATCTGTGGAATTATCTTTTTCGCCACAGGTTTTCTATACAACGCAGTAAGTCTTGCACTTACTCCTTATGGTCTAGCACCTCTTGCTAACGATCTACTACTTGGTCTTTGGGTAATGGCAGCTCCACTTGCTGGTTTTATCTTCAAACGTCCAGGTGCTCCATTACTAGCTGAGGTAATCGGTGCCATCGTTGAAATGTTCTTAGGTGGACAATGGGGTGTTGAAACCATCATCTCTGGTATTGAACAAGGTATCGCAACTGAATTAGGTTTCGTTGCTACTAAATACAAGCACTTCGATTGGTTAGGTGTATTCGCTACTACCATCTCAACTACTGTCATCACATTTATCTATGACTGGTTCAAGAGTGGTTACAATGCTTATGCCATCCACATGCTAATAATCTTATTCATCGCAAGATTCATTTCAATCTTCATATTTGGTGGTGTGTTATCAAAACTAATCGCCAACATGTTAGAAAAGAGTCACGTTATCAAATAATAGGAGTGTCACTTTTTGAATAACTTATCAATTAACAATTTGACATACCAATATACTGGTAGTTCGAAGCCGACTTTTAAAGGGGTTAGCCTGGATTTCGAATCTAATCAAATGGCATTGATATACAGTCCTTCTGGGTCTGGTAAATCAACGCTTTTGAAAACAATCGCAGGATTTTATCCACAATATAACGACGGTACAATCGACGGCGTTATCAATTTTAATCACCAAGACATCGCTGAATTTTCAGAATGGAAATTACGACAAACCATTTCCATGATGTTCCAAGATCCAATGCAACAATTTTGTATGGCTACCGTGGAAGATGAATTCATCTTCACCCTAGAAAATCTTCAAGTTGAACCTGATAAAATGGATCAAATTATCGAAGACGCCCTTTCTTTCACCAATACCAATGAGTTAAGAAAGCGCGAATTCAAGACTCTTTCTGGTGGTGAAAAACAAAAGGTTGCACTAAGTATCATCGTAGCGATTAACGCTCCTGTTATTCTATTGGATGAACCATTTGCCAATGTCGATATCAAGTCTCGTCTGGAACTGATTAGTCTATTGAGCCAGCTAAAGGAATCAGACAAGATTGTCATCGATATCGATCATGACCTTATGGGCTACGAAAATCGAATCGACCAGTTAATTGGTTTCGATGAAGACAACACAACGTTTAAACCTTTAGATGATGCGGCGGCCAAAGAATTGTTCAATCAATTCAACGATTCCACAAATCGTCCACTATCAAACGAAGTTGTTGGAGAACCAATTATTAACTGTGCAGATTTATCAATTGCCAACTACGACATGCAATTAATCAATCATTTAGATTTAGACTTGATGAAACAAAAAACGACCTTAATTACCGGTCCCAACGGATGTGGTAAATCAAGTCTGTTCAAAACATTTATCAAGCAACATGATTTTGATGGAGAAATTAATTTCAACCACAAATCAATTCGTAAAATCCGTTTAAACAAGTACTTACAAAGTGTTGGAATGATTTTCCAAGAATCAACCAAGCAATTCATTAAAATCACCGTCGAAGACGAACTAGAACTATCCAAGAAGAATGCATTCAACAACTGGTTGGACGACAATCAAATCGCTGAATACACTAACAAACTTGGTCTAGATGAGCTATCCGATCGTGTCATCTACTCTTTAAGTGATGGCCAAAAGAAACGACTACAAATCCTAAGCATAGTCATGATGGGACACTCACTTCTTCTTTTAGACGAACCTTTTAATGGTATCAACATTGAATATGTTACCGTTGTCGTTGATTTATTGAATCACGCAAAGGCTAACGGTCAAACGCAACTGCTAATCTCTCATCAAACTCATGGTCTAGAGAACCTAGTTGATTACCATTTAGCATTTGATGATCACAAACTAACTTATCAGGAGGCCTTTTAATGAATCCCGTATTAAAACTACTGATGATGTTAGTAATTGCATTGGAAATTTCATTTACAACATCAGTTAGACTAAACCTAGTTATCTTCGTTGTTAGTCTAATCT
Organism: Apilactobacillus sp. EABW-1NA; assembly: GCF_030398685.1. NCBI lineage: Bacteria > Bacillati > Bacillota > Bacilli > Lactobacillales > Lactobacillaceae > Apilactobacillus > Apilactobacillus sp. EABW-1NA. Next base: position 47,682 of record NZ_JAPDKO010000011.1, on the reverse strand, counting down.
ATCTAATCTTCTTCGCTTCATTTAAGCGAATCCTATACTTATTATTCGTCACTTTAATTCCTGCGGTCGGAATCTATTTCGCCCAAAAGATAAATGGCGACTATCAATACGGTATCTTATTGGTGACTCGTCTATACGCGTTTGTCACACTGGGTGGAACTTACACATGTAAGACCTCCATCGAGGATTTGGCTGGTAGTCTGGAACAAAACTTTCACGTACCCAGCAAGTTTGCCTACGGAGTAATGGGCGCCTTTAACTTGATTGAAACCATCAAACAAGAGATTGTCGACATCAAGTTATCCGCTAAAATGAGAAACGTGCATCTATCCTATGTTTCTCCAACCCTTTACTTCAAGTCAATCCTAGCTGCCATGAACTGGTCCACCCTACTAGCTCAAGGAATGAATTCACATTTATTCGTTGAAGGAAACAGCCGAACCCATTTCAAAAAGATTACAATCAAAGCAACCGATTATATAATCTTCGTTGTTGTGGTTGTCGCTATCCAAATTATCCTAATTTTTTAGACTTTATTTTTCTTCTTATACTAAAATAAGTTATAATGTAATTGTCGGATGGATTTTGTTAGGAGGGTTCTTATGAATCGTAAATTGAATAAGATTGCTGAAGAAATTGTTACTTATCAAAAGAATAATGATATGCCAGATACATTATTGGCTTATAACCTACATTTTAGTGTAGAGGAATTGCATGACATTAAGAGCATGCGCAGATCCCCAAATCAAGATGAAGTAGATATTATCAAACAAAAATTAGGCTAAGCAAAAAAGGAACCCGAAATGTCGGGTTCCTTTTTTTTATTACATATCGCCTTTTCTTCTTAGACGTTGTTCATCTAAATAAGCATAGATGTATTCAAAACCTACTTCAACGATGTCATTTAACGGAATCTTTTGTCCGTAAATGAAGAAGTTGACTGTTTCATCCAATAGACTGAACTTCATTGATTCGGGGCCAATCTTTTCCGGGTAACCTAAGAAGTTACTACCAGACTTCAATTGTAAACGAATCAATTGATGCTTGTTCATGGATTGCGTCAAGATAGCATTTAAATTATCTTCGGTACTGTCGAATTCTCTTGAATCGTTTAATACCGGTTGTGATGCATTATGATCAGCAATGTTTTGGTCCTTCATTAGTTGAACCAATTCAAGGTAGTCGTTGCCAACGGTGACTCGTTGGATGCCATTCATTCGAATGAAGACATAGCCACCAAATTGACCAGACATGTCGACAACTTTTAGGATGGCACCACTGTCGTTTAACATGATGACCTCCCCGACATAGAAGAAGTGGTCATTGTATCTACAACGAACTTCGACTAGGTTGTGATGATGGAATGAATCGTTCAACAAATCGATGATGTTGTTGATTGATTCGGCGGTCTTGGCAATGTTTTGTTCTTTGACCTTGCCCATTACTTTGCTCATGACACTTAGTTCACGACCTTGGAATTCAATAATCATGCTTTGGTTAAAGCCCATGGTGACCAATTCATTTTGCATGAAGTCGAACTTGTTAATGCGTAAGAACTTAAAGGAATCATTGCTGATTTTCTTAACCATCCCTGTGTAGAAACGTTCCGCTTCATTGTCGTGAATTAGGATAACCTCTTGGTTTAAGTATGCTTGAATTAAAATTTGTGGGAACAAGTTGTTGTTGGAATCAAAGTGTAATTCGCTGGGTTTGGATTCCATTAATCCTTCATCCTTGGCGATTAACATTTTTTCTTTGATGCTGTCTAGGTCTTCACTTTGACGTTCCACACTCTCAATGATGGCAGTCTTCATTGCGACGTATCCGTCGGCTAGACCGCTTGATTCGTATGTGGCAATGATGACCTCGTCATCGTTATAAGTTTCAATATAGCCGGTATAAAAAATATCACCAGTGTTTAGGTAGATATTCACCAGTTGTTCCTTGCTCATTGCTGCATTTAAATCTGCAATGATAGAGTTCATAAACATCCCTCACTCTATGATATTGCGTTACTCATAAATCTAGCTAACTCTTCACCAGACTTGTGCGCACTTAACGCAATGATTAATTTAATACGTGCTTTTTGTCCGTTTAGACCGTGACAGAATTCTAAGCCCATTTCTTCCAGTTGAATTCCTCCACCTTCATAGGCGTAGATGTCTTGTGCAACCCCACTTAGACATCTGGAAACCAAAATGACTGGGATGTTTCTATCGACTAAACGTTTTACTGAATCTAATGTTTCAGGAGGTAGGTTACCAGCACCTAGTCCTTCGATTACTAGACCGTTAGTTTGATCATTATCTAAAGCGTCAAACAAGGTCCCGTCCATGCCGGCAAAGGCCTTGATTAGATAAACGTGGTCCACTAGTGAATCAACGTTTACGACTTCACTTTGGATTAGTTCTTGGTAAAATGTTGGTTCGTGCTTAGAAATAATTCCGATTGGACCAAAAGTTGGTGTTCTAAAAGTCGCCACGTTAGTAGTGTGGGTCTTAGTAACGTATCTGGCGGTGTGAATTTCATCGTTCATTGCCACCAAGACACCCTTGTTCTTAGCTTGTGGGCTAGCAGCGGTTGCTGCAGCGTTCAATAGGTTGTATAGACCATCTGAACCAATTTCGTTTGATGAACGCATGGCACCAGTTACGACGACTGGAAAATCGTTGGCCAAAGTTAAGTCCAAGAAGTATGCAGTTTCTTCTAGGGTATCGGTACCATGGGTAACTACGACACCATCGTATCCTTGCTTTCTTGCTTCCTTAATTCGATTAGCGATTTCAAGCATTCTATCAGGGGTCATATGTGGAGATGGTAAGTTAAAAATCTCCTCATTTGTAATATCGATTCCTTGATCTAATAAATTATCTTGTTGATTGGCGATTGGATTTTGTTCATTTTGAACAACTTCCCCGCTTTCGTCTTGAGACATTGAAATAGTTCCACCGGTGTGAATTGCTAAAATATGCTTCAAGATTATTCCCCCCTCGTATCTATCAAATAGTACTTTCCATTGTACCTTATAATTGTGAAACTGAACAATTATATTCATTATAAGGATTGCTTTTTTTGCAAAATTCGTCTAATATTGAATTTACAAAATTAAATCAGTTATTGCCTATATATTTACCATAATAAGGTTGGTAAGTTTCTACCCGGAACCGTAAAGTTCGGACTATAAGCAAAAAGATGAAGGTCTCTTTGCTTTTTCTAGCATTGAGGTTTTTTTATTTTTCAGGGTAATAATTAAATATTAGGAGGAATTTTGTTTGGATAAACATGAAAGCAATTTGCAACAGGTATCCCAATTCAAGGCTGCCATTTTAGGTTTCCAACACTTGTTAGCAATGTATTCAGGTGACGTTATCGTTCCATTGCTAATCGGTGCTTTCTTACACTTCAATGCAGCTCAAATGACTTACCTGGTTTCTGCAGATATTTTTATGTGTGGGATTGCCACACTACTACAACTTAAGAAGACCCCACTTACTGGGATTGGTCTTCCCGTTGTATTGGGATGTGCGGTACAAGTTATTACACCACTTGAAACTATCGGTGGTACTTTAGGTGTCGCATATATTTATGGAGCTATTATTTGTTCTGGTTTATTCGTATTCTTAATCTCAGGACTTTTCGCAAAACTACGTAAGTTCTTTCCACCAGTGGTTACTGGTTCACTAATTACCATTATTGGTTTCTCATTAGTACCAGTTGCCGTTCAAAACTTGGGTGGTGGAAATGCTTCAGCTAAGAACTTCGCCGACCCTCACGATTTAATCGTCGGTCTAATTACCATGGCCGTTATTATCTTGATTAACATCTTTGGAAAAGGTTTCTTTAGATCAATCTCTGTATTGGTTGGGATGGTAGTCGGAACAGTGATTGCTTATGCACTTGGCATGATTTCATTTGCTTCAGTCGCACAAGCAAGCTGGTTCCACTTCCCACAACCTTTCTACTTCGGTACACCACACTTCAGCTGGTCAGCTATTCTAACCATGATTTTAGTATCACTAACTACCATGGTGGAATCAACCGGTGTCTTCTTGGCACTGGGTGATTTAACTGGTCGTAAGCTAAGCGAAAAAGACCTAGCTAACGGTTACCGTGCTGAAGGTATCGCTGCTATGCTTGGTGGTGTCTTCAACACCTTCCCATACTCAACTTTCTCAGAAAACGTTGGTGTGGTTCAACTATCAGGTATTAAGACTAAACGCCCAATTTACTACGCCGGATTATTCCTATTAATCTTAGGTCTACTTCCTAAGGCTGGAGCTGTGGCAACAGTAATTCCAAGTTCAGTGCTTGGTGGTGCTATGGTCGTAATGTTTGGTATGGTTGGGGTTCAAGGTATCCGTATTCTACAAAACGTTGACTTCAGCAAGAATGCAAACCTATTAATTGTTGCCCTATCAGTTGGTACTGGTATTGGTGTAACAGTTTACCCACAAATCTTCAGATCACTTCCACAAGCTGCTCAAATCATCCTAGACAACGGTATCGTTGTCGGTGGTTTCCTAGCTGTCCTATTAAGTTTCTTATTCAGCTTAACTGGTCAAATTGAATTGGAAGACTAATCAATGTAAAATGATAACCATCATGTATAATATGCATGATGGTTATTTTTTTGGAGGCAATTATGGATAATAACGAAAGATTTTACGAACCCAAAAACTCAAAAGACGCAATGCGTTTTATCGAACGCCTATTCAACTCATACAAGGACTCTCCTTTGACCCAATCACTATTGGTCTACCACCAAAAGTTGATCAATCAATTGAGAGATAATATCGAACCCGCTGCCAAGACCGAAGGCATTGAAAGCCGCGTTAAAGCAGCGCAAAATATGCAACGCATCATGGCTGACTGGGTGCAAATCAAGATGGCCGGAAAACCTTATAATGGTCGCATGCACCACTTTGATTTCCAACCAGACTCAGCTCAACAAAAGTTCAAACGAAACAACATTAAACTATCAAATAACGGTGGCCACCAATCAAGTCGCCACTAAAAAAAGCCGCTTTTACGAGCGACTTTTTATTTACTCTTTTTGCTTCTCATACATAACAAGATGTAGCAAAGAATTCCGGCAACGATAAAGATGAAACCATCTGTAACCGCCACGCTATCAATACCTCGATAAAAGGCATTGTGCACGATAGATAACAACGATGAGTTGTGCATCTTTTCAGCGATTTCACTCCCCGCAAATGGTCCAGCATTTTGGAACAAGTGCATCAATGAATCACCCATCTTAGAAGTAACTAAGTGAGCGTTGTAGCTATCGGTCAATGCTAATCCTAATACAACTAGTCCCAGACTGGTCCCGAATTGTTTACCAACATTTAGTAATCCAGATGTCATCCCAATTTCCTTTGGTTCTACGGAACTAACGGCAATGTTAGATGATAGTGGATTAACGAATGCATTGGCCAAACCTAAGGTTACGAATGTAGGTATCAAACCGTACCAGTGGTTTTGGTTACCCAAGAAGACTGGTAGGACGAACATTCCGACACCGGCTAGAATTAATACGAAACTGATGATTAGTCCCGGATTAATCTTAGTGGCAATCTTACCAGAGATGGGGCCAATCACAAGTGAAAACGCACTAATTAACATTAGTTGCGCCCCACTTTGTAGTGCTGAATAGTCCATGTAGTTTTATGATAGCACGATGATGTAGCTAAATGCTGCATATATGGCAATTCCTAATGTTAGGTTGGAGATGGCACTTCCAACTACCTGTCTGTTTTTAAGCAAACTAAGATCTAACATTGGACTTGAAAAGTGCTTTTCCCAAACGGCAAAAATGGCGATTAGAATAACACCAGCTGCCAACAAGGCAAATACGTGCATATCGAACCAAGAGTATCCATAGTGGGTTTCTTTTTGAATTAAGCCTAAAATAATGCAGAACATAAAGGCAAATGATAATAGCATTCCAATAAAATCGATTTTGCCACTATTGAACGTCTTGGAAGTTGGAATGTATCTGGCACTCATGAATAGCGCAATCACTCCGATTGGGATATTCATCCAAAAGATAGATTCCCAACTAAAGAAGCTAAGTAGAATTCCCCCGAATAATGGGCCAAGTGCGGTGGATAGACCTGCCACACTTCCCCAAATTCCAAGAGCTAATCCTCTTGATGGACCTTCAAAGATGTCGGCAATGATACTCATGGAAAGGCTAAGCATTCCGGCACCACCGATTCCTTGAATGCCACGGAAGATGATTAACCAAGTAATACTTGGTGCGACACTACATGCTAGTGAGAAAGCAGAGAATAGTACCAAACTAATGATAAAAATGCGTTTCCTCCCTATTAAGTCCCCTAACTTAGAAATTAGGAACAACACGGCCGCAAACATTAATGTGTAAGCATTAATGACCCATTGTAACTGACTAAAACTACTGTTAAAGCTAGTCTGAATGGTTGGTAGAGCAACGTTTACAACGGTCACGTCTAACAGACCCATGAAGAATCCTAGACAGACAGCGACCAATGCAAACCATTTATTTCGACTTTGCATAACAAGTCTCCTTCGTATAATATTTCCTTCGCGCCTATCTAACGCGAGCCCGCCTGTCGATATGCCTATCGATTGTTCCCGCCGAGGAATACCATACTGTTTTAACTAATATAACATATTACAGCATTATTATTTTTTCGACTAGTAAAAGCTATTTGCTAGCAAGTTGGACCTCCTATTTGTATAATAATCTTTTATTAAGATTAGGTGGTGGATTGATGAATTACGATAAATACTTGGATGATTTAAATTACGAGGATGCTGATACTGTCTTGGGTAGTGTCATGAGTGCGGCCGGTTTTCCTAAAGTTGCAAACATTGCGGATGCCTGTGACGTCGCCTACCTATCGGGAAACAAGTCCGATCGTAAAATCATCGAACAACACCAACCCATGTTTTATAACACCTTAGAACACCGTCTCGTGAACAAACAAGACGTTATCGATATCATTAACCAACTAAACGCAAACAAAAAGTGAAACCAAGAAATGATTTCACTTTTTATCTGATATGGTTTTAATTTTATTTCAATAAGTGATAATCTATCATTTGTAGACAGCTAAAGGAGGGATGGAAATGAAACTATTATTAGGTGAATTTATCGGAACCTACATAATGTTATCCTTGGGATTAGTAACCAGTGTTATCATTAACTACTTCTTATTCCCCAAAGGACAAAACCGTTTTATTACCGGATTTTACTGGGGTATTAGTATCCTGATTCCATCCCTTCTAACAACTTTCTTCTTTGGGACCGCCGAATACAATCCGGTAGTATCACTCACCCTAGCCGTTAACCACCAAATTCACTGGTGGCTAATGATTGGTGAAGTACTTACCCAAATCCTCGGTGCCTGGCTAGCATCACTAACCGTCAAGGCAGTCTGGTCAAAATGGTTGGCTAGTCTTCCTTTGAACTTGAACTTCTATGCGACCGTCCCTCGCGACGTCAACAATTGGAAGCGTAACTTCAAGTGGGAAATCATCGGGACCTTCTTGATTATCGTTAATACAGAAATGCAAAATGACATCAATGCTCAATGGTGGATCAAGACCTTATTCTCATCATTACTAATGATGATTATAATAAGTATCGTTGCTCCAATCACTGGGGCCGCATTTAATCCCACTCGTGATTTAGTTCCTCGTTTCTTCTTTTCTAGAACTTACGACAAACGATTATCACAATGGAGATATGCGGTGGTCCCTTTCTTAGGACCTATCATTGGTGCCATTTTAGGAATTATCTTTTCAGTTATCTTTAGTCATCTTGTTTACAAGTCATGATGGCAAATGCATTTTCACCGGTATGAGCTGCAACGATTGATGAAGTATATTGAACTAATACGTTAACGTTTGGGAATTGTTCTTCCAGACGTTTTTTTAATGCCATCGCAAATTCGTCACTACCAGTGTAACTGATACCGATGAACTTGTAGTTGGTGTTGGCGTTAGTTTCAAAGAATTGGTCTAACCACTTAGTGATGGTCTTCTTACCGCGACCCTTTAGTTGTAGCTTTAGGTCATCTGGTAATAGTTGGAAGACAACGTGTAAGTTCATCATTTTTGAGATAATACCAGTTGCCTTGCTGATACGACCACCCTTTACTAGGTTTTCAAGTGTACTTACACCGATGTATAGTTCGGAATTTTCAATGTCATGGTTCACGTGGTCAATGATTTGATCACGAGTATAATCACCTGATTGAGCCATCTTAGCTGCTTGAACCACTAGGAACCCTAGGCTTTGATCGATGTAGTGAGTGTTAACCACTTTAACGTCTCCGTCAGCGATTTCACTAGCTTGGCTAGCGGCGTGGACAGTTCCACTTAATAAATCGGTCATGTGTAGTGACAAAACTGTGTCGCCGTCCTTGGTTAGTTCGTTGTATACTTCAACGAATTGACCGATTGAAGGTTGACTGGTAGTAGGAAAGTCACCCTTTGGATTGTCTTTGATGTATTGAATTAGTTTTTGACCATCCATATCAATGCCATCTTGGTATGCTTGACTACCAATGTTGACGTTCAATGGAATTACTTTAATGTCGTACTTGTTAACAGTTTCTTCTGGAATTAGAGCTGTTGAATCCGTCACAATTTTAATCATGTTATATCTCCTCGAATTCTTATTCTACCTATATAATAACGGTATTTAGAATATTTTTCAGTAATTATTTATCTAAATTTAGATTTATTCAAGAAAATAAAAAAAGCCACCGTATATCCGGTAGCTTTTCATGATTATTTTTCATCAATTGCGGCTTGAATCTTACCTAATAGTAAGCGACAGATTGGGCCAACAATCACTAATTGTAGTGGTAATGCTAGGCATAGGTTTAAAATCCATGCATGACCATACATTGCCCATGTGATATTTTCAAAACCAAAGGTAACGATGATTCCAAATAGTGACATTAAGGTCACCATGCCAAGTACCATCATGGTTGAAATGCATAGCGCAATCTTAATTGGTGTTTGTTCCCATTCAGGTTTGAATATATAATTGAAAAAGATAGCTTTAACGAGTGGGCCAACTAACACTAAATCTAAGATGGCGGCAACTACTAATGCTAGTGGGTAGCCCACTAGTACTTCGACAATAAAACCGGCGTGAATTCCGCTAGCCATCGCGATGTTATATGCTTCCATAACGATAACCATAAGTCCGGCCATCATCCCTGTAAACATTAATTCTTCTTTAAATCCTCTAGGCATAAATATACCCCTTTCTTTTATCTCTATAATTTAGCCTAGCACATCAAAAATTTTTTCATAAGTTACAATTCTGTTACAAATTACATATCAATCCTAAACGAAAGGAGGAACCATCTTGAATCGCATCGGAATCAGAGACCTAGTCGAGTTCACACTGAGAAGTGGTGACTTAAACGCCCGTTTGAATAGCTCCAATACCGCTAGAAAAGGTGCCCAAATCCACCGCAAACTCCAAAAGAGCAAATACATGCACTTTGAGAGTGAATACTATTTGGATACCAAACTCAAGATTAACGACATCGACTTTCACATCGAAGGTCGTGCCGATGGTGTTTTAATCGACGGTAAGGATGCCGAAATCATCGAAATTAAGACATCCGACGTTGAATTTAAGGACTTACCGGAAAGCATCATGACACTCTACTGGGGACAAGTGAAGGTCTACGCATATCTGTTAATGCAAAAATTTGATGAACTAGATGAGGTCAAGTTGACCCTTACCTATGTTCAAACGCCCGATGAAATCATCACCGACAATGAAATCACCATCAATCGAGATGAGGCCCAAAAATTCTTCGACGACCTCATCAGTGAATACGAAGAATGGCTAAAGCTTAGAACCGACATCATTAAGGAACGAAACAAGACCGCCAATCAAATGGCCTTTCCGTTTAAAGAATTCAGACACGGTCAACGTAACTTCTCCGCTGTCGTCTACAAGACAATCGCCAATCACAAGCACTTATTTGCTCAAGCTCCCACTGGAACCGGGAAGACGATTTCGACGCTCTTTCCCGCCGTTAAGTCGATGGGCCAAGAATTAGCCAACCGCATCTTCTATCTGACCGCTAAACAAAGCACTCGTATCGTTGCCAAGGAAGCGATGGACTTGATGATAAATAAGGGACTAAAGGCCAAGACCATCACTTTAACCGCCAAGGAAAAGATTACCTTCGAGGCTGAAAAGGATTTGAAGCCTGAAGATAATCCATACATGATTGGTTACTATGACCGTTTGAAACCGGCCATCAAGGATGTATTGGAACATGTCGATCAAATCGACTTCGACGTAATTCAACAATACGCCGAACAATACAAGATTGACCCTTTCGAATTCTCACTCGATCTGAGTCAATTCTGTGACGTCATCATCTGTGACTACAACTACCTATTTGATCCACAAGTGCACCTCCAACGTTTCTTCACGGTCGAAGATTCCGACAACATCTTTTTAATCGACGAAGCCCACAACCTGGTCAACCGTTCCCGTGACATGTACTCGGCAGCAATCTCCAACAAGATGTTACCCGACCTAATCAAGGCCACCAAGGACCAAGAGGATAACGAAAGACTGCATAAGGCATTGAAATCATTCCGCAGGTCATACACCCTAAACGTCAAGCCGCTAACCGAAAGTGATGAGGAATACGTTCACTTGGATAATCCGCCAAGCGCGTTTGTTAAACAACTCAATAAGCTCTGCGATGTCATATCCGATTGGCTCGGTAAAGACGAAAAGGATGAAGAGTTAAACGACACGATTGTCGATTACTACTTCACCTTGCTTAGTTTTCAACGGATTGCCGAACTATATGACGACACGTTTAAAACCAGAATGTTTTATGACCGCGACCAAAACGTCATCATCAAACTGTTCTGCATGGACCCCAGTCCGTTTATCGGTGAGTCACTCAAACTTGGTGGCAGTGCCGTCTTGTTCTCGGCCACTCTTTCACCAATGGACTACTATCAACGAGTCTTGGGGGATGAAGAAGACAGTCTGGTCTATGAAATCGATTCGCCGTTTAATCCAAATAACCAACAGGTGATTATTACCAACTACATTCAAACCACCTACGCCAAGCGAAAGAGCAGTATTCAACCAATTGTCGATACCATTAACGCCATGATTAGTAGTAAGAATGGTCATTACCTCATCTTCCTACCATCTGGTAAGTATTTAAACGATGTCGTTGAAGCGTTTGAAAAAGAAAATCCGACCGTCGACGTTCTCGTTCAGGAAAGCGAAATGAGTCCCGAAGAGCGACAATCATTCATCGATACGTTTAAACGAGATGACAATGACACTTTGGTCGGCTTTGCCCTACTGGGTGGAATCTTTTGTGAAGGAATCGACCTTAAGGGTAGCCACCTCATTGGTGTCGGGATTGTCTCGGTTGGACTACCAGGTTTAAATCCAGAAAATGATTTAATCAAGTACTTCTTCGATGCCGAAAACGGTCATGGTTTTGACTTTGCTTACCAACTACCGGGATTAAACAATGTTTTTCAGGCCGCCGGTCGATTAATTAGAACCAACCAGGATGTCGGAAACGTCGTTCTAATGGATCAACGATTCAAACAAAATCGTTACCAAAAACTCTTCCCAAGAAATTGGCACCAGGGTCAATTATCGACCGCGTTTAACATCAATCAGACTAAACAAAAATTGAATCATTTTTGGCAACAACACTAAAAAAAGACTTACGGAAAATCCGTAAGTCTTTTTTAATTATTTATTTTTCGCGTGCGACACAGACACCTTCTGGAACATGAACATCCTTTTGAACAACAGTTAACTTACCGCTGTTAGAATCGCGTTCGTATAAGGTAGCGTCGTTAGTGTTTTGGTTAACAACTACCATGAACTTTTCATCGCTACTGAAGTTAAAGTCACGTGGGAAGTCACCTTCAGTGCTTGCTAGTTGAATTAGTTCAACCTTACCGTTGTCTTTAACTTCAAAGACCGCAATACTGTTGTTACCACGGTTTGAAACGTAGACAAACTTACCATCACTTGATAGACGGATGGCAGCGGCACCGTTGTGTTCTGTCCAGTCATCAGGAATAGTGGCAACGATGTGGTCTAAGTGGAAGCTACCATCATTTTTATCGTAGTTCACAACAGCTAGCTTACTGCTTAATTCACCAACGATGAATGCAACGTGTTTTTGTTCGTCGAAGACAACATGACGAGGACCAAATCCAGCTTCCATCTTTAATGTAGAAACTTCGGTTAAGGCACCATCATCTGCGATGTCGTATACGTAAACCATGTCTTGGCCTAAGTCGACAACAGCTAAACGGCCATCTGGAGTTAGGTCAGCATAGTGGGGATGAGCACCACTTTGTTGTTCTGGACGTGGACCCACGTTACCTTGATGAACAACCTTGTTTAAGTAAGTTAGTGATCCGTCTTCTTCAATCTTGTATACCATTACCTCACCGGTGTGGTAGTTGGCAGTGTATACAAATTGGCGACCTTCATCAACAGTGATGTATGCTGGGTTGGTGTCTTCGTTTAAACAAACGTTGATTTCCTTAGCGGGACGAGTTGAGTTATCTAGTGCTAGTGCACCACCCTTACCGTTTTCACCCTTGTCGATGGCGTATAAACGGTTGGCCTTTGAAACGGCTACATATGTTGGATTACCAGCCTTGGCAACCAATTGTAGGTTTTGTAATTGCTTTTTGTTTTCATCTAATTCGATTTCATAGATTCCTTCACTTGTATCTCTAGTGTAAGTACCAATTAAGAATTTTTCAGTCATAATTAAATCTCACTTTCGCTTAAAATTTAATATCTCCTTTCTATTATTGCATATTTTGCCAATAATGCTAAACAGTTAATTCAAAAATTTCCCCTTGAAAATTTTTATAATGTATCTATAATTAAAAATACATAATAATATATTAGGTTTTGATGAGAAAAAGTACGTAACGGATGATTGCCAAGAGAGTTCATGGTTGGTGGAAATGAACGTTTCAAAGTTATCGAAAATGGTCTCTGAACCTTCGAGAGTGAATTGTTTAGCTCCCGACATTTGTGTATGTTACAACACGAAGGAATCAACAGGTTCTGGATAAGATAGTTAATGATATCAATGTATCATTTTAGCTATAAAAATAAGGTGGTACCGCGAAGCATTCGCCCTTTTTGTAAGGGCGGGTGCTTTTTTTATTTTTAAGGAGGTTTATTTATGAGTTCGCATCAGTTTTCAAAAAATTTAAAGGCCAGAAATCTTATCACCATGTCGCTTGGTGGTGTGATTGGAACTGGTATCTTCATGAGTACTGGATACTCAATTCAAACAGCAGGTCCAATCGGAACCATTCTAGCCTACGTAATTGGTTCAATTCTGGTCTGTATGGTAATGGCCTGTCTGGGTGAATTATCCGTTCATGATCCAAACACAGGAGCATTTCATACATACGCAAGTAAATACATAAATCCCGGTATCGGTTTCATTACTGCATGGATGTATTGGTTAACCTGGACAATTGCGCTGGGTTCCGAATTTATTGCCCTTTCTACCATTGGACAACAATACTTTCCAAACATTCCTGTTTGGGGATTTAGCTTAATCTTCACCGTCATCATTTTGTTGTTAAACATCATCAACATGAACCTATTTTCTTCCAGTGAATTCTGGATGTCATTGATTAAGGTATTAGCACTGGTCGTATTTCTAGGCCTTGGGATTCTAATCATCTTTAAGATCATCCCAATTCACCACACCCATTTCAAACCATTCTTCGGCCAACTAACCGCTAACGGGATTTTTCCCAATGGTTTAATTCCAGTCATCTCCATCGTGTTATCAGCCAACTTCGCCTTCTCAGGTGCGGAAATGATTGCCGTGGGTGCTGGTGAAAGTCAAACCCCCGAAAAGACCGTGCCACAATCAATCAAGCATACCTTAATCATCTTGGTAATTTTGTTCATCGGGACCATCGTGGCATTGGGTTCCATCTTGCCACAAAGTGATTCATCACTAGCGCAAAGTCCATTTGTCACTATCTTATCTAACATCAACATCCCATACGCATCAGACATCATGAACCTAATCCTATTTATCACCATCTTCTCGGGTGCTAACTCTGGAGTCTATGCTGCATCTAGAATGCTTTGGTCACTAGCAGACAAGAACACTCTACCAAAGGGACTAGCGAAGTTATCCAAGAACGGAATTCCCGTCTATGGACTAATCCTCACTATTGCTGGTGGACTATTAGCATTATTCTCAAGTATCTATGCACCAAACACCGTTTATCTAGCATTAACCGCGATTTCAGCGTTTGCCGTTGTCTTCGTCTGGTTGGTAATTGGTTGGGCGCACTTCAACTTCAGACGCCAATTTATCAAGGCTGGTCACTCCACTAGCGAGTTGAAGTACAAGGCACCACTATTCCCACTTCTACCAATTCTAGTCATCATCATCTGTCTGCTTTCATTGGTCGGAATCGCGTTTGACCCTAACCAACGTATTGCCATCATCATCGGAGTGCCATTTGCTATCATCTGCTACATCTGGCACGCATTAGTATATAGAAAGAAGGATCATCATGAATAAAGTAAATAATTGGATTAATCAACAAGACCACATTTTAATCGACAGCTCAATGTCAACCGGTTTGGAAGAACGTGGCTTAAAACTAAACTCCAACCTATGGACCGCCGCTGCTTTAGAATCACACGAAGACCTAATCGTCGACGTCCACAAGAAATACTTCGATGCCGGTTCATCAATGACTACCACTAACACCTACCAAGCCAGTGTGCCTGGTTTAGTCAAAGCTGGCTACAGTGAAAATCAAGCCATCGCCTTAATCAAAAAGGCCGTTGAATTAGCCGACCGCGGCCGCAATGAATCAACTAATCCTAACCCCAAGTGGTTATTGGGTGGGGTCGGCCCTTACGGTGCCTTTTTAGCCAACGGTTCCGAATACACCGGGGATTACTCATTGACCGATGAAGAATACATCGCCTTTCACGAGGGTCGTATCAAGGCCATGGTTGAAGCAGGCATCGATGTGTTAATCTTGGAAACATTACCTAACATCAACGAATTAAAGGCGATTACCGAATACACTAAGCAATTCGATATTCCGGTGATTGTGGCGGCGTCATTGAGGGATAAATCCCATCTAGCCGACGGCAGCTCACTAATTGAAGTGGCATCATTTTTGGAATCACAAGAACACGTAATTGCTTATGGTTTGAACTGTACCAAACCACAACTAGTCACTCCTGCATTAAAGGTGTTGAAACAAAGTCACCCTACCCATAAACCATTCATCGCCTTCCCTAATTCTGGTGCGACTTACAATCCAGAAATCAAGGAATGGAATCACGACGATTTATCATTTGAAGAATTCGATGAACTAATTGCCCAATGGTTCAACTTAGATCTTAAGTTCGTTGGTGGTTGTTGTTGCATGACAGAAGAACAAGAACAACACATTCACGACAAATTCCTCAAATAAATTAAACACCTGATTTCTTTCAAATTTAGTTTTTCTCTACTATAATAAAGTCTAGTAAATTTAAGGAGACTTATTATGCGTAGTTTTGAAGGATTAAGACCAATCATCACTGAACATTTTTATATGGATTGGTTAACAGAATTTAAGCTTCAATCAGTAATTGATTTTCAAAAGCAACAAGATGAAAAAACAGACATCATGAGCACTTCCAACTTCATCAATGCCATCATGAACGACATCATGAGTCAAAAAGGCTTGCTATGGGGTGTTATGGATAAGGAGACCAAACATTTCGTCGGTGTCGCTGGTATCTCCAATCTGCAAAGCGATGCCCCCATCGTCTACGTTAATGTTTTAAACATTTCTACCGATGCCGAACTGGAATTAATTAAACGAATTGTTCAATTCAAACATCAATATTGGCCTGATAAGAATTCTCAATTCAACATTTCACCATTAAATGATGAAATTAAGGCTACAATTGACGCTTTATAGTTGATTTTATTTGCTTTCTGGGCTTTTTAATCTTATTATTAAGATAGAATAGTTATAAAGTAATAATCAAAGGGGGTAGAGTGTTTGTCTAACGAAATGTACGAAAAGGCCTTAGAAACCTTACGCAACAATAATGTAAGAATTACACCTCAAAGACAGATTATCCTAAAGTATTTAATTAATCATGATAATCATCCTTCCGTAGACACTATCTACGAAGCTTTGAAGCAAGAATTTTCTAACCTAAGTATTGCAACCATTTACAACACGTTACAATTATTCGAAAAGTTAGATATTATCATTGCACTACCTGCTGAAGATGGTGGAATTAGATATGATTTCTTTGGTTCTCCTCACTTCCACGCTATTTGTGATAATTGTGGTGAAATCGAAGATATCGACTTCCCTAACTATAAGCAATTAAAACAAGAATTAGCCAAGGAAGCGATGGATCAAGCTGGTTTTCAAACCAACAAGATTCATATTGAAGTCTTTGGCCTTTGCAAAAATTGCCGAGAAGAATTAGCTAAAAAAGATAATCAATAACAACAAAAAAGAGTCACATTCAATCGAATGTGACTCTTTTTATTTACCCTTTTTAACCACGGTAGTAGTCTTCTGGGACACGCACTAAATCACGCTTTACTAATTCTTCAGCGTTTTGAACAGTGTTCCAAGCGGCACCCTTTAACAAGTTATCCGCTACCACCCACATGTTAAAGCATCCAGGATTTTCTTGGTCTGCACGAATGCGACCAACGAAAGTTGAACGCTTGCCTTCTGCGGTAATTGGTTGTGGATATACTTGATGATCTGGGTCGTCTTGTAGAACTGCACCATCGAATTGCTCGATAACGCGTTGAATATCTTCTTTAGTAGCTGACTTGTCTTCTACTTCGAAGTATACGGATTCACCGTGAGAAATGGCAACCGGTACACGAACACAGGTAGCGTTAACCTTGATGTCTGAAGCATCCATGTCGTTTAACATGATCTTCTTGGTTTCATGAACCATCTTCCATTCTTCATGAGTAGAACCGTCTTCTTCAAAGACGTCAATTTGTGGTAATAGGTTAAATGCTAAAGGATAGTGCTTCTTATCACCCTTAGTAGGTAAAATATCTGCGCTCATTTCCTTACCGTCTAGGT
Organism: Apilactobacillus sp. EABW-1NA; assembly: GCF_030398685.1. NCBI lineage: Bacteria > Bacillati > Bacillota > Bacilli > Lactobacillales > Lactobacillaceae > Apilactobacillus > Apilactobacillus sp. EABW-1NA. The sequence continues at coordinate 30,513 of NZ_JAPDKO010000011.1, read as the reverse complement.
AGTCTTGAGCTTGGCCGTAAAATTCATTTAATGCTGATTGTCCAGCACCTGAAGCGGCTTGGTAAGTGGATACAACGATTTGGTTTAAACCAAACTTTTCAAAGACAGGTTGTAAGGCAACCACCATTTGAATGGTTGAGCAGTTAGGGTTGGCGATAATTCCACGATGGTTAGCTAATTGATCAACGTTTACTTCTGGAACAACTAGTGGGACATCTGGGTCCATACGGTATGCACTGGTGTTATCGATACATACGGCACCGCGCTTTACAGCTTCTGGTAGGAACTTCTTGGAAGTAGCCCCTCCGGCTGAAGCTAACACAATGTCGACTCCTTCAAATGAATCTGGAGTTGTTTCTTCAACTTCGATTTCTTCACCCTTGAATTCAATCTTAGTACCAGCTGAACGGCTTGAAGCAAGTAACTTCAAGTTCTTAACTGGGACGGTGGAGTCCTCTAGTTGTCTGACCATTCTCATACCTACTGCACCTGTTGCTCCTAAAATTGCTACGTTATACTCTCTCATCTTTACAAACCTCACTTTTTATCTATTTTGAATAGACATCTGTCTTTTATATGCATACACTTTATTATTAATATACTTTATTTTTCAGATTTGTCAATTCATTTTCCTAATAATTGAATAAATTTATTTAGTCGATCGAGACCGGCTATTAGTTTTGCTTCACTAGCGGCGAAGGAAATTCTGATGTAACCTTCTCCACTCTTACCAAACATGCGACCAGGAATTACCCCTAGGCCAACCTTTTCGGCAAGGTCTAAACCAAATTGATAGTCATCTTTTCCGTAACTATCATCGATTTTGATGAAACAATAGAATGTTGAAGTCGGCATCACGTATTCAACACCTATTTGATCTAACCTAGAAGATACAAAGTCACGACGTTTTTGATAAATTGCCTTAGCTTGAAAGGCGTCTTCTTGACCGTTAGTCATTGCTTCTAGTGCTGCATCTTGAACGTTGTCAGCGACACAGGTCACCATGTAGGCGTTAATCATTTTAATTCGTTGCATAATTTCGCTTGGACCACATATGTATCCAAAACGCCATCCGGTCATCGCATGTGATTTTGATAAACCATTGATGTATAGCACTTGGTCTGGAATTTCGCGTGCTAATGAGTAATGATCATGATCAAAGGTTAATTCACCGTAGATTTCATCTGAAAGTACCCAGATTGGTGATTTTGCGATAACTTGTCCTAACTTTTTAACTTCGTCTTCGGTGTAAGATACACCAGTTGGATTGTTAGGGTCGTTAATTACTAATGCAACGACGCCTGGATGTTGTTTTAGGGCATCTTCTAGCAATGCTGGTGTCAATTTAAAACCAGTTTGACTGGTATCAACATCGACGACGTGACCACCCAAGATTTCAATAATTGGTTCGTACAATGAAAAGATTGGGGTTGGAATGATAACTTCATCCCCAGGGTTCACGATTGCTTGTAGTGCTGAATAAATTGATTGAGTCGCACCGTTGGTCACCACGACTTCTTCGGCATCGTATTTAATGTGCCAGCGGGTAGATAAGTAATTTGTAATTGCTTGTCTTAATTTGACCTTACCCGCTTGCGCTGAGTAATGTGAATCATTGTCGTTGATTCCTTGAATCGCTGCTTGCTTGATATGTTCAGGGGTATCTAAGTCAGGTTCCCCCAAAGTTAACTTGATTAGATCTTCGTTTTTTGAAATCGTGTCGTCGAAATGACGAATTCCAGATGGTGCGATTCCGTTTAAACGGTGGTTATAAGTTCTCAAAAGCTGTGGATTGGTTCTTGGCATACAATCACTTCCTACAAAATATTTTCTAGACCATCGACCAAGCCGTGTAGTTCAGGAAGCTTTTCTAATGCTACCCATACTCCTTGCATGAATGATTCACGATCGAATGAATCTTGTCGAATGGTTAATGCTTCACCGGGGCCACCGAATAATACTTGTTCGTGGGCCACGTAACCGGGTAGTCGAACAGCGTGAACGGGAACCCCCTTGTAGTACATCCCTCTAGCTGGTTCATCTTCTTGGTTGATGTTTTGTCCTTGTTTGGTTTCACTCATCATGTCGACTGTGTGAATGGCAGTTCCTGATGGTGAGTCAGTCTTGTCTTCATGGTGCATTTCGATTACTTCTACGTCTGAGAAGTATTTAGCAGCTTGTTGAGCAAATTGCATTAATAGCACTGCTGATAAACCAAAGTTAGCGGCGATTAGGCCGTTGACGTTTTCACCGTCAGCTAGCCTGATTAGTTCTTGTTTTTGGTTTTCTGATAATCCACTGGTCCCAACGATTGGTGAGATGTGGTGTTCAATTGCGTATTTGACGTTATCAAAGACGATGTTTGGTTGAGTGAAGTCAATCCAAACGTCGTAGTCGCCTTCAATGTCATCTAGACTGGTGAAGACTTTAACGTCGTCTGATAAGTTGTAGTCACTTGGGTTCACATCAGTTTTACTGGTTAGAATCCCTGTGATGTTATATCCTGGTTTATCCGCTAGTAAGTGGACCACCTTTTGGCCCATTGATCCGGTTGCTCCTGCTAGAAAAATATTCATTAGTTTCTCATCTCCAAACCTAAGTCATGTAGTAATGCGTCTTCTGGTAGTTCCAAATGACGCGCTAAGTTTCTGCGTTCTTCGTCATCCAATGGCAAAATTGGTAGGCGGCATCCCCCAACCGCAAAGCCTTGTGCGTTTAACACGGCCTTGACTGGGGATGGTGATGGATACATGAATAATGCATTCATACGTGGGGTTAGCCATCTTTGTAGTTCACCGGCATGACGGTAGTCACCGATTTCTAGTGCTTCATACATTTCACGCATTTGGGTGCCATAGATGTGAGAAGCAACTGAGATGATGCCATCTGCACCGATAGCCTTGGCGAATAGTGCTTGAGCATCTTCCCCACTGTATACGTGGAAACCATCTTCTGTATGGTCAACCAAGTATTCTAGGTCTTCCATTGATGTACATTGCTTTACACCGATGATGTTTTGATGGTGTGATAGTTCAACTACGGTGTCGTTAGCCATGGTAACGCCAGTTCTACCTGGGATGTTGTAAATGTAAATTGGTAGCGTTGCTTGATCAGCAACTGAGGTAAAGTGAGCAATCATTGAACGTTGGTCGGGCTTGTTGTAGTAAGGTACGACTACTAACAAGGCGTCGATACCGGCGATGGTTTGCACTTGGCGGTTAAATTCGATAGTTGCTTTTGTGTTGTTACTACCGGTTCCGGCAATCACGTATGCGCTGTCGCCAACCATGGCACCAAAGCGAGTATATAGTTCAATCTTTTCTTCAGTGGTAAGCGTTGGTGTTTCTCCTGTGGTTCCACCAATCACAAATCCACGACTGCCATTTTCTAGACAGTGTTGAGTGACTCTTTCTAATGCAGCGTAATCAATGTTGCCATTATCATCAAACGGTGTGATGATTGCGGTCATAATATCAATATTTTGTGTCATTTTAATCGTCTTCTCTCATTTCGAATTCTAAAAATGAACTAATTGCGTTAATTCCCTTTTCAATGCAGCTTTCATCAGGATTGAATGTGTCGGTGTGAAGTGCTGATGTGTTACCAACACCTAGCCAAAACATGGTTCCATCAAAGTGATGAAGAATGTAACCGAAGTCTTCTCCGGTCATTGCGGGCATTGTGACTGTGAAATCCACATCTGGATTTGCTTGCATAAAGTTCATAAAACGGTCGGTTAACTTTTGGTTATTGTTGACTGGGTAGTAGCCACCTTGGTTGATATCAACCTTCACTTGACAGTTGAAACCAACTTCAATTCCCTTACATATTTCAATAATCCTGGTCTTAACTGTTTGAATCATTTCTTGGTTCAAACCACGAATGGTTCCTTTGATGTCTACTCTTCCGGCAATCACATTTCTGATTGTTCCACCGTTGATTTGTCCAAAGGTTAATACTGCTCCTTGGACTGGATCAACATTTCTTGAAACGATGGTTTGTAATTGGGTAATTAGCGTTGCTGAAGCAACCACCATGTCGTTTGCTTGGTGTGGATAAGCAGCGTGGCCACTCTTACCAATTAAGGTAATATCTACTTCACTGGTCCCGGCAAACAAGGTTGGATAGCAGCATCCAATGGTTCCAGCTGGTAGTTCTGGTGTGTCGTGTAATCCGTAGAATTCATCAACATGCCAGTCACCTGCAAATAGGTTGCTGTCGACTGCTACCTTGGCGCCACTTTTACTTTCTTCGGCTGGTTGAAAGAAGAAAATCAAGTCGTCGACTGGTTGACATTGAGCAAAGTGTTCCAACAATCCGATTGCAACCGTCATGTGAATATCATGTCCACATGCGTGCATCACCGATTCGTGCTTTGATGAAAACTCTAACCCAGTCTTTTCACTAACCGGTAGGGCATCCATATCACAACGGTAACCAATGGTTTTAGTCGAGTTGCTTCCATTCACCTTTACCAAAATCGCAGTTGGTAATTGTTCAGGAGTAAAAACTTCCATATTATCTGTAGCAAATTCGTTGATTAATTCTAATAGGTATTGATGGGTTTGACTTTCGTGCATCGCTAATTCTGGAATCTGATGCAAATGGCGTCTCACCGCAATTAAATCTAAGGTCATATCATCACAACTTTCTTAGTGCATCTTCTAATTGAGTCTTTCCCTTGGTTTGATCGTCAATATCTTTAATTTTTCGTGCTGGGTTTCCGGCAACTAATGTGTTTGGTTCAACGTCGTGTAAAACAATTGATCCGGCTGCAACAACTGCACCTTCACCAACGTGAACTCCTTCGATTACAACGGCGTTAGCACCGATTAATACGTTGTCGTCAATGCGAACTGGAGTAGCTGAAGCTGGTTCGATTACACCCGCTAGGACTGCACCGGCACCAATATGACTGTGCTTTCCAACGATGGCACGACCACCCATGACAACTCCCATATCAATCATGGTGTCTTCACCGATTTCACAACCGATGTTGATAACGGCACCCATCATGATAACCGCGCGGTCACCAATCTTAACTTGGTCTCTGATAGTAGCACCCGGTTCGATACGAGCGTTAACGTTTTTGATGTCTAATAGTGGTACGGCTGAGTTTCTAGCATCGTTTTCCAATTCGTATTCAGTCACTAAATCTGACTTCAAGATTGGTTCGATGTCTTTCCAGTCACCAAAGACAGTTGCGCTTTGATCATTTCCGAATACCTTTACTGATTGTGGAAAATCAATTTGTGCAATTCTTCCATTAATATATGCCTTAACTGGCGTCTTCTTTTCTGCGTTTTGAATATAGCTAATGATTTCTTGTGCGTTTAGTTCTGCCATAATAATTAATCTCCTAATTCTAAGTTATTATCTAGTTCGTATAAGTTTTCAAATGATTGACGCTTAGTGACTAATTGAGCCTTACCCTTTTCCACAAAGACAATTGCTGGCTTTAGGTTCAAGTTGTAGTTGGAAGCCATTGAGTATCCGTAAGCCCCTGTGTCTAAGACGGCAACGACGTCTCCGGCGTTTAGGCTAGGTACGGATGCGTTCTTGATTAAAACGTCTCCTGATTCACAGTACTTACCAACTAAACGAACCTCTTCAACGGGTTGGGCGCGTGGGTTGCTTGCTGAAACAACTTCGTATTCAGCGTCGTATAACATTGGTCTGATGTTATCACCCATTCCACCGTCGACTGCGACGTATGGCTTGATGCCGTCAACTCTCTTTTGTGATCCAACGGTGTAAAGTGTTAAACCGGCTGAACCGACGATGCTTCGACCTGGTTCAATCCAGATAGCTGGAATTTGTAGGTTGTATTGACTGGCTTGTTCCTTGATGGTGTTGATGATACTTTCAACAAACTTTTCAGGAGCTAGGTAGCCGTCGGTTGAAACATATTGAATTCCAAATCCGCCACCCAAGTCCAAGACTTTAGTAGTGAAGTCGTATTCTGTGTTGAACTTGTTAGCTATTTGCATCATCTTAACTGCTAATGCATTGAAACCATCTGGTGATGAAATTTGTGAACCAATGTGAGCATGAAAACCTAATACATGAACTCTTGAGTTCTTATGTAGTAGTTCAAACCCTTCTTCAACCTGGCCTGATGCAAGATCAAAACCAAACTTGCTGTCAACCTGACCAGTTTGGATAAATTCATGAGTATGAGCTGTAATTCCTGGAGTAATTCTCATGATGACGTTGGTGGTTTCATTCAACTCTTCAACCACTTGGTTGATTAGTTCAATTTCATGGAAGTTATCAACCATGATGACACCAACGTGATTTTTAATCGCTAGTCTTAATTCTTCTAAAGACTTGTTGTTACCGTGGAAACTCATCTTTTCGGCTGGGAAACCGGCATGCAAAGCAACTGCAATTTCACCTCCGGAAACAACATCGATGTGTCCGCCCTCTTGGTTCACCAATTGATACATCGCTGTATTGGCAAACGCCTTGCTAGCGTATGAAATCTCGTAATCAATATCGTTTTGTTCAAAAATCTTATTAAACTGATGGAATTGATCGCGGATAGCTGAAACGTTGTAAACCATCAATGGAGTTCCAAATTGGTGAGCAAGTTCAACTGCATCGCAACCATCTATCTGCAAATGTCCATCTGCATTAATGTCATTATCTGTAATTTGATTTGTCATAATAAACAGCCTTTCTAATCGAATGATTTTTAGGTCGTTTTAAACTCGACAAATTGAAAACAAAAAAGGTTCTTTTGGATGAGTGGGCACACTATCCAAAAGAACCTTTAAAATTTTTATTAATCAATTTCTAATTTTTAGGATTCAATTGTCGAAAGCGCTCCACAAGACATATTTTCTTGTGACAGTCCATGCATTCTTCACACACGTCCCAGAAAATGATCTCTGCAAAAAATCATTAACTTCGGCAAGTTCACCTTTCAATAAAGCTCATAGTCATTGCAGTGACTGACTTCATCTACTAATCTCGCTTGCGACCTCTTCGATTACGTTTAACTATATTCTAATAGTTGAATTACGTCAAGCGATTTTGTGAAATTATTTTTTTATGTTTTTTTACTTCCATATGAGGGACTTAAATTGCGTAAAAAATTCAAAAATGATAACTTGTCTAATTATTTTTTAATGTTAAAATACAAATCAATAATTTAAGATTGCGAGTTGATTTACATGTCCAAATTAGTAAAATTTGGTGGAAGTTCACTAGCCAATAGCGAACAATACGCCAAGGTTATAAACATCATTTCAGAAGATGAACAACGTAAAGTCGTTGTCGTTTCCGCTCCTGGTAAACGCTTTGATGATGATGTCAAAATCACAGATCTATTAATTCAATACGCAACCCAAGTAATCAACAAAGAGGATTATCAAGCTACTCTAGATGAAATCATTAGTCGTTACGCTGAAATCGCGAACGCATATGACGTTGATGAAGGTGAATTTGCCGGAATTAAGGACACATTCACCAACCTAGCAAAGAAAGATTACAAAAGCGACGAGTACCTAATGGCTGCATTCAAAGCCAACGGTGAAAGAATGAACGCCAAATTAATGGCTGCGGTATTAAACAGTCGTGGAATGAAGGCTCGTTTCGTAGATCCTAAGGATGCTGGAATCGTCTTAGACGACATTAATCCAAACGCAGCCAACCTATTGGATGAGACCTATACCAATTTGGAAAACTTCAAATATTCAGACGATGAAAAATTAGTTTTTCCTGGTTTCTTTGGATACACCAAGGAAGGAAACATCGCTACATTTGCTCGTGGTGGTTCAGACATCACTGGTTCGATTGTCGCTACTGGTCTACATATTGATGTATACGAAAACTTCACAGACGTTAGCTCCATCTACGCAATTAATCCACACCTAGTGGATAACCCATATCCAATCACTAAGATGAGTTATCGTGAAATGAGAGAACTGGCCTACGCTGGTTTCTCAGTCTTTAACGATGAAGCAATCATCCCCGCCATCAAGGGTCACGTAACAATCAACGTTAAAAACACTAACCGACCAGATGACGCCGGAACATTGATTGTTCCAGAAGACGAAGTAAAGCATTCACACGTCATCACCGGGATTTCTGCCGATGATCGTTTCTCAGCTTTGTACCTTCACTCATACCTATTGAACAAGCAAATTGGTGGTACTTTGACCATTCTTTCAATTTTCAAGAAGTACGGGATTTCATATGAACACATGCCATCAGGTATTGATGACTTGACTATCATCTTTGATAGAAACCAAGCTTCTGATGACACTATTCATGCCCTATGTAAGGAAATTTCAGAAGCCATCCATCCTGACAAACTAGAATGGATTCACAACTACGCACTAATCATGGTCGTTGGTGAAAACATGGCCGTATCAGTTGGTTCAATCAGCCAAATCATCAAGCCATTAGCCGAAAAGAAAATTCCAATTAACATGATTAACCAAGGCGCTTCCAAGATTGCGATTATGATTGGAATCGACCAAGAATACACTGATTCGGCTGTTGTAAGCATCTACAACCAATTCTTCAAGGAGGATTAATTTATGACAAAGTTACATTATGTACACGGTTCAGAGAACCATTTCTTCTTATTGGATGTCGATGAACTAAAGGATTCATTGGATGACTACCAATTAAGTTATCTAGCCAGAAAGCTAGCTAAAAGCGACGTTTTACCATACTCAGATGGTTTGTTAGTCGTCGATCACTCAGACCACGACGAATGCATCAGTCAAATGAAGGTCTTTAACTCAGATGGAAGCGTCGCTTCAATGTGTGGTAACGGTCTTCGTTGTGTTGGCCGTTACTTAGCCGAAAAGTTCGATCAAACTGACTTTAAGGTCCAAACCATGCAAGCAGATTTAAACGTCCATGTTTTTGACGACATTGCGAAGGGTGTTTCATGGGTCGGCGTTCAAATCGCTCCAGTTAGATTTGCACCCTCAGATTTACCCTATACCAATTTAGATTTTGACCAAATTATTAACGAAGAAATTCCAGAATTTAGTGACCATCTAAAGTTCACTTCAATGGCTGTTCCTAATCCACACTTAATTAGTTTTGTTGAAGATGATGCTGATTTAGAAGAACCCCTATTCAATCTAGGAACTTATCTAAATCAACCAAACAACTACTATCCTGATGGGGTCAACATTAACTTCGCCAAGATTTTAGGCAAGAATAAGATCTTTGTTAGAACGTTCGAACGTGGTGTTGGTTTCACCAACGCCTGCGGAACTGGAATGTCTGCCACTTCAATGGCATTTGCGATGAACTACCCTGAATTAGTTGACGTCAACGAACCAATCGACGTCTTCAATCCCGGAGGTAAGGTCCAAACTAGAGTCTACACAGAACCCGACAATCGTTGGATTCAACTAATGGGAAATGCGACATTCGCTGGTTACATTGAATCAGATGAAGTCGATTTATTATCAGAACCAATTCAAAATAACTTAGTAGAATCCGGTGAAGAAGCTGATTACCTAGACTTCATCGATACCATTAAGCAATAAAAAAGACTAGCAGATGCTAGTCTTTTTTAGTCTTTAAAGTATAAATGTTCATGTAATTCACACTTCGGATTGAATTGTGCGAAACAATATGGGCATACCTTGTCTTGATATTGTTGAAAGCTTAATTTGTGCTTACAACGGCCACACATGACCGGCTTAGTGTCTTTGGTACTAATCGGTACAAAGTCGTGATCAACCACTAAATTATGGCATTGATAACACGCAAAGTATTGGTGACACTGGCCACATTCCATGGCCGCGATATCGTGTGGCTGATGGTAGTGAATACAGCGACTATCGCTATCTAATTGAATTCCATAAATCATCGAATCATCTCGATTTCTTTTTATTTATTATTTGATTCTGGCTTCTTCAATAAATACTGCTCGTATAAATGATTATTCTTACTCAAGAAGTTAATCTCTGTGGTCTTATTAATTCTAATTGTCGTATTGCAGTTCTCATGCTCGTTTAAATCAGCGAGATACTCGGATTCATTGAGCGTCATGACGTTGTCGGTCAATAGGACAATCTTGCCATGCTCAACGTATTCGCCCTCTAACACACAAACACTAATCACCTTCTCGGCTTCAAAGCAATTCAATAAGACCTGCTGAATTGTGTTGGCGTTAAATGTATCCCATTGGTTCATTAAATGATAAGGATCGTATAAATCACTTTCCATATTCTGTTCAATATAGGAATTCAGCATGTCGGTATAGGCCGTTTCATACCTTATTTCTAAAATGTCACTTTTCAAAAATGCTGTCACTGTGTCCAACGAACCGTTTAAATCGATGGTCTTCACAACAACAAAATCACCTAAGTCTTTTAAAAAATAGCCTAATGAAAAGCTGTCTAACTCATACCCATCCCTGGATTTGAAGTACCATTCAGCTAATCGGCTATCTCCGATATATTCATCGTTTGTGACTATGTCCATGGCGACACCTTCTTTTTATCATTTACGATACTATACTCCATAATTTTTCTTTTGTCGCTCATCTGATACAATTAATATTATCAATTAAAGGAAGTGCACAAATGAATCGCAAACAGTTTTTTATTATCTTGTCAGTGGCATTAGTTTCCTTTCTAGGAACCGTTGACATGAGTATCGTAAATACCGCTTTACCGCAGATATCTAAAGACTTACATATTCCAATGAACCAAGCAGAATGGATATCTTCGGCCTACTTAATTCTTATCTGTATGTCGCTTATTTTATTCGGTAAACTAGGGGATCAAATCAGCAAGGCGAAAATATTTCAGCTTGGAACTTTAATCTTTACCATTAGTTCACTAATCTGTGGACTTTCTGAAAACCTAATCGTCTTATTGATTGCCCGTTGTCTACAAGGTCTGGGTGCTTCCATGACCATGGCAACCAACCTTGGAATCATCACCGAATCCGTTCCGTTTAACCTTCGCGGTCGTGCGTTAGGAATCAACACCACCATCGGTCAACTCGGTTACATCGCTGGTCCCGCAGTTGCCGGAATCATTCTTTCCATCGCCGATTGGAACTGGATTTTCCTATTTAACGTGCCAATCGGAATCTTTGCATACGTCTTTGGTGAATTTGTCTATCAAAAAAAATCAATCAAGGAACGCCAAGCCATTCATATTGATTGGCCAGGATTCATTATTTTGGCCGTCCTAATCGGTTTATTCTTTATTGGTATATTTACTGGTCAACAAATTGGCTTTGCTAATACCATCGTTATTTTGTCATTTATCGCTAGTCTAATTCTACTAATCGCATTTATCGTAGTAGAACGTCGTGTCGACGATCCAATATTAGCATTGAGCCTATTTAAGAATCCAGGTTTTTCAATCAGTATCATTGCTTTGATGTTCATGTACATCATCATCTACTTCAACAACGTCTTGCTTCCTTTCTACATTCAAGACACCTTGAAGTTCTCACCATCACACACCGGACTACTAATGAGTGTCCTACCGGTGGTAAACGTCTTTACAGCCTACTTAGGTGGTGTGCTATGTGATAAGTACGGTGCCGTGATTATGTCACTACGTGCTTCACTTGTTTTCGTAGTAGCCGAAGTCATCTTTGCTATCATGCAACCAAACTGGACACTGATGTTCATGCTATTAGGATTTGTAGTCTTCTCCACTGCCAACGGTTTATTCCAAAACAACCCAATGGTGATGGAAAATGCTGCCAAGGATCAACAAGGGATTGCTGGATCCATCCTTGCATTAAGTCGAAACATTGGTTTTACCCTTGGTTTATCAATCTCGACATCCATCCTATACGGTGCAATGAGCTTTAAGAACGGCAAAAAAATTACCACTTACCCATATGGTAACGATTCCCTATTCGTTTATGGAATGCACTTCACTTACTGGGTAGCCGCAGTAATCATGTTAATCGTTACTGTCATGTTAATCTGGCTATTAAAACACAATCAAAATAAATACACATAATAAAAAAGCTAGTGAGATTTACTCACTAGCTTTTTTATTTGGAATTAACCTAAGAAATGTCTTAGGCGTCCCATCTTTTCAATTAGGATTTCACGAACTTCTTGGTCATCAATACGAACTAAATCGTTTGCTAACTTAGCGTGTTCTTTTTCATCTTCATTAGTTGGGCCAGCCTTGATGTCGAATGCGTCTTCGATGGCTTGAATGTCTTCTTTAACACCCTTCCAAGAAGCGTTCTTTTCGATTAATGAATCTAATGCATCAGCACTGTAGTACTTCAAGACATGCGCAAAGTCATGCTTCATGTTTGGATAGTATTGCTTCAATGCTCTGATTTCATCATCAGTTAATTGGCTTAACACACGACCAGTACCTAATACTTCAGGTGGAACCCCAACTGAGTACAGTGAACCAGTAAATGTGATGGCTCTTGGCATCTTGTATCCATCAACATCTCTAGAGTATCCGATGATACCAACGTGTTGGTGTCTATCACGACGCTTAGGGAATGAATCAAAGACTGATTGTAGGTCGTTGATTAGTGGATCTAGAGTTTCATGGTATTGTTTTGCGGCCTTATCAGCAACTGATAGTAATGTCTTTTGGTCATCGTCGTTGATGATTCTAAAGGCATTGTGTTGTAGACCATCGCGTAACTTAGCTACAGCTGGTTTTACAACAGTTTCTAAGTCAAAGTCATATCTGAATGCTGATTGGATGGTAGCAGTCTTTAGGCCTGGGAATTCTTCTAAGTATCTGTCGACCATTAGTGGAGATAGTCCTCCTCTAAAGATGGCACTACCGGTACCAGCGATTGGGTATACATCGATACCTGTTTCGTTTTCAAATTCACCTAACTTAGTTAAGGCTAACTTGTTACCAATGATACTGTTTAAGAAACCATTTGATAGAGCTGAATCTGATCCGGCTAAGAACACACGTAGGTATGTTAGGTCTTCACCAAATTCGTCTTTGTAAATTTCAACGTACTTATTCAAGATATCTGGAGCATTGAATTGAGCTTCAAAGCTTTCGAATAATGGAATCATTCTTAAGCGGTCGTTGTTTTTGTGACCATTTTCAAATTCTTTTGATTTGAAGTGAGCTAAGCTTGAGAATTTTTCTTCCATGTTAACCAATTGTTCTGCGGTTCTAGCCATTGGCAAGATTGCTTCGAATAATGGACGGTCTTTGAAACCTAAGTCTTGAGCAAAATCCTCAGCTAATAAGATAGTAGTCATAGCTTGCATTAAGCTATAACCAGTTTCTTCCCAGATGTTTGGTAAGCGGAAAGTTAAGAACTTGTCGTTTCCAAGTGGATGTTTACTGAAGTAATCGTAATGTTCAGAATACAAACGATCAATTACGGAAGAGTCAGCATGTTTTCCTTCCCAATCCCACATATATTCATCTGCGTCTAATGTGGAATAGTTTTGATACGCTTCGTTAATTTCATTGAATGCGGACACGAACTTGTCGTTATCGTCCTTAAAAAAAGGAACGTTAGCGTTGTCTGGGTGTTGAGTCCCCATGATGTTTGGAATTCTTCTGTCCATGTTAATTACCCCTTTATTTCATAAAAATTTGTAATCGTTTTAGCGCTTCTAAAATGACTTCTTTAGATGAAGCATATGACAATCTGATGTAACCTTCTCCACCAGGTCCAAATGCACTACCTGGGATAACACCAATCTTAGCCTTGTTAGCTAATTCAAGTGCAAAACTTTCATCGTCTTTACCGTATTGTGCTGGAATCTTAGCGAACATGTAGAATGCTCCCTTTGGTTCTGGCATCGAGAAACCTAATTCGGTCAAACCTTTGTATAGGATATCTCGTCTTTCTTGGTAAATTTTAGCCATTTCAATCGAATCATTTTCACCGTTGATTAGCGCTTCAGCAGCCGCAACTTGGGCAGAATTTGTAACTGATGTAACTACGAACGCATGAACCATTCCAACCTTCTTAATGAATTCGGCTGGTCCACAGATGTATCCAACACGATAACCTGTCATCGCATGTGATTTTGATAAACCACTTAGGTAAATTGTTTGTTCAGGTAACATGTTGGCAATTGAGTAGTGCTCTACTCCATATGTTAAATCGCTATAGATTTCATCTGATAAAACATACATCGGATGTTGTTTAATTACTTCTGCAAGTCCGGCTAAGTCTTCTTTTGAATATTCAACTCCGGTCGGATTACTTGGATAGTTCAATAGTAAGGCCTTCACTGAGTCACCATATTCGTCTAGGATGGCCTTTAGTTTTTCTGGTTTTAAGATGAAGTCGTCTTCAGATACATCGACCTTAATGACTTCTCCCCCTAGGATTTCGATGATTGGGAAGTATAAAGCAAAAGTAGGTGTTGGAACGATTACCTTATCTCCCTTGTTAATAATTGTTTGGAATGTTGAGTATAAGGCTTCTGTCGCACCAACTGTCACAATCACTTCACTGTCAGCATCGTATTTTAAATCGTACTTATTTGATAAATGATTGGAGATAGCATCTCGCAATTCTTTTTTACCAGTTTGATCAGCATAATGGGAATCGTTATTCTTAATGCTATCGATTCCTGCTTGTTTAACGTGTTCTGGAGTATCCAAATCTGGTTCTCCAATTGTCAATTTAATTAAGCCATCGATGGAAGAGATCTTTTTATCAAAACTTCTAATTCCTGATGGAGCTAATGCATTCAATCGTTGGTTATGTTTACCAACAAGTGATGATGATAAGTTGGGCATTACAATTCCTCCTAAATATGCAAAAAAGGACCAATTGATTGTTTTTAATCAATTAGTCCAATTTTCAATGAGCATCATATTGTTAAATACTATAATATAACTCCATTAAAATTACAATATAATTTTTAATCATTTTCTAATTTTATTGATTATATAAAATATTGATATATCAATATTTCCGATAATTTTTTGTTAGTTATTGAAAAAATAATTGTTCGGTAGTACCTTAAAAATGAAGGGTTTACTTTACGAAAAAAGTGAATTATAATAATTACTAATTAATAACCATTCTAAACTAGAAAGGGCCTTCAATATGGAAAAACAAACTTTAGCACAACGCATTAATATCATCCGTGCCGGTGTGATGGGTTCTAACGACGGAATCCTATCGGTTGCCGGTATCGTTATTGGGGTTGCCGGTGCCACTAGCAATACCTTCTCAATTTTCATTTCAGGGATTGCCGGCATGATCGCCGGAACCGTTTCAATGGCAATGGGAGAATATGTCTCCGTCAATTCAGAAAGTGATTCTCAAAAGAACGCCGTTGAAAAACAAAAGGTCGCCTTAAGAGACAACTATCAAACAGAATTCAACATCGTTAAAGAAAAGTACATGAGTAGTGGTATCTCAGACGAACTTGCCACTAAAGCCACTACCGAAATGATGAACAAAGACGCCTTGGTGACCACAGTTCGTGAAAAATACGGTTTTAACGTTAACCAATTCACCAGTCCATACGCGGCTGCAATTGCGTCAATGATTTCATTTCCGACCGGATCAATCCTACCGCTAGTCGCTATCTCCCTCTTCCCCGCTAACATTAAGGTAGTCGCAACTTTCATTGCGGTTCTAATCGCCCTATCGCTGACCGGATATGCTGCAGCAATGTTGAGTAACGCCAACCGTTTGAAATCAACGTTAAGAAACGTCGCATCCGGAATGTTAACCATGCTAGTAACCTATCTAATCGGTTTGCTAGTCGGAAGTCTAGCCTAGGGAGGGATAACAATGGAAAAGAAAAAACAAACCGCCACAATGGACGAACGACTAAACACCTTAAGAGCTGGGGTATTGGGATCTAACGATGGAATCCTTACCGTCGTAGGTGTCTTATTCTCAGTTGCCGTGGCAACCCCAAACATCTTCACAATCTTTATCGCTGGTCTATCAGATTTATTGGCCTGTGCCTTCTCAATGGCATCCGGTGAATACGCCTCAGTTAGTTCACAACGTGACGCCGAAAGCTCATCAGTTGAAAAAGAACGCTACTTATTAAAAAACGACCTAGCAGGTGAAAAGAAGATTGTGCAAGAATTCTACATGAGTCGTGGAATTACCGAAGAGACCGCCAAAGAAATTGCCGATGAATTGATTGCTAAGAAACCATTGGAAACAATGGTAAGCATCAAGTACAATATCGAATTAAACCACTACATGAATCCATGGTCAGCAGCATTTTCATCCCTATTCTCAGCCGCACTAGGTGGATTATTCCCACTTCTTGCAATGAGTCTAACCAGTGGAATTTACCGCTGGCCAGCTACCATTTTAGCCGTTATCGTCTCAGTTGGTCTTACTGGTTTTATGAGTGCCAAACTGGGTGACGGTAAAGTCAAAGTCGCAGTAATCAGAAACATTATCATCGGAATTCTAACCATGATCATTCACTATGCCATGGGGAAATTAATGAACGAATTCTAAAACAAAAAAGCCTAAGCGTTTTTGCTTAGGCTTTTTTGTTTACTTTAAATAGTTAATTGCAATTTGTTTATATAGACGTATGAATGAATAAAATGATTCTAAATCAACGTATTCATCCGTTTGATGCGCAGTGTCATTACCAGGACCTAGGATGATAACATCCACGTCTTGATTGCGTTCCTTAAATTGAGAAGCATCTGTTCCCATTGATAATGTCTTCAAGTCAAGTTTATTCCCAAGAATTTCTTCACTGGCAGCTTGAGCAGCGTTGACAATTGATGCATCGGCATCGTTTTTGACCGGATAGCCACTGAAGTTTACCTCTAGTTGAAGGTTATAGCCATTCTTTTGGTTAAATGAATCAACCAATTCTTGCAAGTCAGCAATGATTTGATCGTTATTTAATTGTGGAATGGTTCTAATCATGACCTTTTGATAGGCAAAGTCCGGAATTGAGTTAACCTGTTTACCACCCTCAAAGATATCAGGTGTGTAGATAGTCTTACCCAAAAAATCATCTTCACCGGTTTGTTTAGCAAAGTATCGCTTTTCTTCCTGGCGATAGTTGATAAGGTTATCAATTGCATCAATTCCCAATTCTGGAGTAGAACTGTGAGCTGCCTTTCCGACACTCTTAACGGTGTAAATAAGTGCTCCCTTGTGAGCATAGACAATATAATGGTGGTTTTGATTGCCTTGTCTTTGACCGGTTGGTTCACCAATCACGATTGCATCGACGTCATCAACATCCCCTCTTTTTGAAAGGAAGTTGGCCCCACCCTGAGTTAATTCTTCGGAGATGGTTGCTAGAAATCTTAGTTGACCGGATAAGTCAGCATGTTCTTCTTTTAGTTCGATTAAAGCAATCGCTTGGGCTGCTAGTCCAGACTTCATGTCTGTCACACCACGACCATAAATCTTACCGTCTTCGACGTATGGAATAAATGGATTGTGGGTCCAATCAGCCAAGTTGTTTTCGTGAACAGTATCCTCATGACCAGCAAAGGCCAAAACCTTCTTAGAAGAACTACCAATGTGAGCAACTAGATTACTTCTATTATCAAATTGGTCCACAATTTCACTTGCGATGCCATGATTCTTAAATAGTTGGCTTAAATAATCTGCAATGTCTTTTTCGTTGGCATCTACTGTATTAAAGGCGACTAAGTCCTTTAATACCTGTAATTGTTCTTCTTTTTCCATTATTATCTACCTTCTTATTTTGCGTTTTCGTGATCAGTTAATCTGGCTAAGATATCACCGATAATTTGAATGACGAATACCAAAATCAAAATTAAGATTAATGATACAAAGGTAACGTCATTTTCATATCTTTGGTAACCAACCATGACGGCTAGGTTACCAAGTCCACCACCGGCAACGGTACCAGCCATTGCAGTTAAACTGATTAGACTAATTAATGTTACCACGGATGAACGAATAATTTTAGGCAATCCTTCCTTTAAATATACTCTAAAGACGATTCCCCACGTTGATGAACCCATGGCTTGGGCTGATTCAACGATTCCACTATCAACGTCTAATAGTGCGTTTTGCACTTGTCGAGCGTAGAAAGGAATTACGGCGATTACCAATGGAACGATACTAGCTGTGGTACCGATTGCAGTTCCAACGATAATTCTGGTAAATGGAGCAATCACAGCTAGTAGAATAATGAAGGGAATGGCACGGAAGAAGTTCACAATCTTATCTAGGACTGTGTAGAAAGGAATGTTTTCACTGATTCCTTCTGGTCCAGTTAAGACTAGTAAAACACCGATAAACAAACCGATTATTCCACCAATTAGTGCTGTTACGAATGTCATGTACAATGTTTCGATTGTGGCTTGTTCAAAGTCCGGAATCATTGTCATCACGTTTGGTAGGTAGTGTGTCAAAAATGAACTCATCTGCTATCCCTCCTTACTATTTCTGATTTTTTCTTGATCCAAATTGATGTTGGTTAAATGAACATCTTTTGCAGCAAGGTATTCTTTGATTTCTTTGATAGTTGATTTCTCAGCATCGATTTCGATAATCAAGTTACCTAATGGCACGTTTGAAATAAATTCAATGTTCCCATAAACGATGTTTGCGACGGCACCAAACTTTTGGTACAAATCAACGATGATTGGTGTTTCAGTAGAAGCACCAATGTAATGCAATCTGAATAGTTGTTGGTTACGTGATAATTCAACAAAACGTTCTTGGGCGCTTAGTGTATCCACAGCTTCTTTAACGTTGTTGGTGGTGTCGATAAAGTCTTTAGTTAATTGTGTCTTAGGGTTACTGAAAACTTCTAAGATACTTCCCTTTTCGACAACCTTACCAGTATCCATGACAGCTACCTTATTACATAGTGACTTAACTACGTCCATTTCATGGGTAATTAAGACGATGGTAACGCCTAGTTCCTTGTTAATCTTCTTTAGTAATTGCAAAATTGCTTGCGTGGTCTTTGGGTCCAACGCACTGGTTGCTTCATCACTAATTAGGATTTGTGGGTTATTTGCCAAAGCTCTGGCGATCGCCACTCTTTGTTTTTGACCACCAGATAGTTGGGCTGGGTAGAACTTTTCCTTTCCATTTAAACCAACTAGATTGATCAAACGTTGAACACGTTGTTTTCTTTCTTCGTTTGAAGTCTTAGTTCCTACCATTGGGTATAGAATATTGTCTTCGATTGTTCTAGCGTTCATTAAGTTAAAGTGTTGGAAAATAAATCCAATATTCTTCCTTAATTGACGAATTTGCGCATGGCTGAATTTATCAATATCTTTGTTATCGATAATCACCTTACCGGCACTTGGTTTTTGCAGGTGGTTAATTACTCGTACTAAAGTACTTTTACCAGCCCCTGAATAACCAACGATACCGTAAGCATCACCCTTTTCAATTTGTAGCGTTACGTCTTGTACCGCCTTTGAAACTTGGTGTTTTTGCTTAAAGGTGACATCTATGTGCTCTAGACTAATTTGTGCCATAATTTCACCTCTACCTCTATTTTATTTCTAAAACTTACTTGTTGAAGTTGATGTCCCATGCAGGGATATTTTCACCCTTGTAAAGTTTCTTTAGAAGATCCTTAGTAGCTTGAGTTTGGTAAGCCTTTACAACCTTCTTGTAGTACTTGTTGTTTGCTTCACTCTTGTTTGCTGAGATGATGTTGATATATGGGATTGCTGATTTGTTAGTTGGTTCTTTAAATAAGATATCTTTTGAACTTAAGTTTGAATCTAATGCAAAGTTACCATTAACAACAGCAGCGTCTTCGTCAGATAAAGCTCTTGGAGTTTGGGCAGCATCTAGAGGAACAATCTTTAAGTGTTTCTTGTTTTCAGTAATGTCACTTGGAGTTGGTAATGCAGTGTTTTTTAGCTTGATTAGACCGGCACTAGCAAGTAGCTTTAATCCACGAGCTTCATTAGTAACGTCGTTTGCAACAGCAACTGATGCACCATCTTTTAGATCCTTTAGGCTTGAAACTTTCTTTGAATATAGAGTTAGTGGTGAGAAGATTGTCTTACCAATAGATACAATCTTAGTGTGGTGAGCTGTGTTCCAATTATCTTGGAATGCGTAGTTTTGGAATGCGTTAATGTCTACTTCTTTGTTAGTTAAAGCATTGTTTGGTTGTGAGTAATCAGTGAATTGAACTAGTTGTAGATCAACGCCTTCTTTTTTAACACGTTGTTGAACAGCTTTCCAAACACGTGTGTCTCCACCCATGATACCAATCTTTACTGTGTGTCCTGAATCTTTACCACAACTTGCTAAAAGGGTTAGTGGTAAGACCAATAAAAATGTAAAAGCCAATAATAATTTCTTGTAATTCTTCTTCATAAGAATAACCTCCTAAAAAATATAAATGTATGTAACGGAATTTTTAACTTAGCCAACAAAAAAACTCCGCTCCTAGATTAAATCTAGAAACGGAGTTCCGTGGTACCATTCTAATTCAGTGGAAGCTTGCACTCCCACCCTCAATAACGTCTATATAAACGCGTGCAATTAATAATGGTTGCCACCCCATCATCGCTTAATTATCAGCGATGCCAAATTACAGGCCATATTCATCATCTTCTGATTCATTCACTTTCAGCAAACGTGAACTCTCTGCGCAATCATTGGATAACTACTCTCCTGATCATCTTGTTTTATTCGTATCGGTTAAGTTGTTTTATATATTACACCCTTTTTCTAATAATGCAACATATTTTTATCATCATTTTCTAATTTAATATTTTCTTAATAAATAAAAAGGAGCCTAACCAAGGCTCCTTCAGTGTTTTATAGCAATCTTATATTCTGAGAAAATAGCAATTCAATGATTAGAATTAACACATCTACGGCTACAAAGAAACCGATGAATGCGAAAAATGTAAGACGAATGGCTTGTAGACGTTTCTTTAAAACATCCCCGGTAAATTCACCATGTTTCTTTTCTAGGCTAGGTAGTTTTAATCCTAGGAAGATGTAAATTGCTTCTAGTACAAATAATACGATGATTAAGTAGTTGTTGGCCATTTCTGGGAAGATGATGCTTAAAACAAACGCAGTCGCAACGATTGCTAAGATCACGTATTGACCAGTAACAACGTTTAACTTCTTTTCACCAGACTTAAATGCGTCGATTTGTTTCTTATCTCCGCCAAATGAATCAAGCGTCTTTTGGTTGATGATCTTATTCAACTTATGAATCTTTGGTAGTGTTTCATAGGCACCGAATAGTAATAGTGCGATTACAACAAAAAATAAAATTAAATAAATAACAGTATCCATTATCAGTCCTGCTTTCTTTATGTAATGACTTTATTATGTCATTTTTTATTTAATAAAAAAAGCTGAATATTTCCATAACAGCTTTTCTTAATACTATCTTAAATATTTATCAAACCATTCATAGATGTCTGATAAACGTTTGATTCGAAGGTTTGGTAAACCGTTTCTTGAGAATCCGTGGAATGATTGTGGATAACGAATATAATCCACAGTTGTTCCAGTTTGCTTAATCGCTGTGAATAGCGCTTCACTTTGGTTAACTGGACAACGCATGTCGAATTCACCGTGTTGAATTCTAGTAGGTGTCTTGACGTTGTGGGCGTACTTCAATGGTGAGCAATCCCAGTAGTATTCCAATCCGCCCTCATCGTATAGATCCTTGCCAAGTTCTTTTCTAATGAAACGAACTCCGATGTCGGATGTTCCATATAATGAGTGCCAATCAGATACCGGACGTTGCACAATCGCGGCATTGAAACGGTCGGTGTGACCGATTGCCCAACTGGACATGAATCCACCGTATGATCCACCGGCGATGAAGGTGTTTTGTTCATCTAGGTCGGCGAATTGACTTAAGGCAGCGTCTAGACCAGATTGCACGTCTGCAAAGTCTTCCTTACCATATCTACCAATGACGCCGGTTTCGAATTCTTGACCGTAACTAGTAGAACCACGTGGGTTAACGTAGACGACGGCATAACCGCGACTAGCTAATACTTGGAATTCATGGAAGAAACTTTCACCGTAGTTGGCTTGTGGACCACCGTGGACGTATAGGATTACTGGAAGATGGTTGGAACTACCGGTGTACTTCAATACCCATCCCTCAATAGTAGTCTTGCCGTCTTTTGATGGTGTTTCAAAAGGTGTTACGTCAGCATAGTCGTGTTGGGCTGAGAAGTTAGCGTTAGGGTCAAACTTCACGTCTAGTTGTTGATCAACTAGTTGGACCAATTGACTTGGAGTGTTTGGGGTTGAAAGACTGAAGTAGACCTCACCATCGATGGCGGTCAAATCAACGACATGACAGTGAGCTTCAAACAACGTGGTAATGTCGTGTCCGTTGTATTCAAAGACAATGCTATGTCCGTGGATAACCCCACTAAAGACAAAGTTGGTGTCTGACATCCAAACTAAATGACTACCTTCGTTTTGAATGAAGTCGGCGGTAATTGAGCCAAATACTTCCCCCTCGAAGTCCCTGGTAACGTCGGTTAACTTGTCGCTTGATTCATCGTAAATGTATAACTCGTTAACGGTCGCATTTGGATACTTGGCATCATTTCCGACAACGGCAATCTTTTGTCCGTCTGGTGAATAACTAGCGTAGCTAAATTCACCTTTAGCGATACTTGATGTAACCTGCTTTTCAGTATCCTTGGTCAAATCAACATCGTAAACCGCCCTAGTTTCGTCTGATTCAGTTTCCAATGTCGGATTAGTTGGTTTGATTACCAATAAACGATTTTGTTTAGCGTTAGCATCTTGCAAACTCAAATCGTACTTAGAACTGTAGACCTCGTTTCTTTGGTTCATCTTAACATTGTAGCGATAGATTGTGTCTGTAGCTTGATCATCGACCCAACCGATACCATCATGACGGTTGTCAAAACGGTGGACTCTTCTAGTTTCTGGGAATTTAGCAGTTTCAAACTTAGCTGGTACCTTGCTATCTGATGATTGGTAGAAAACGGTTTGGCCGTCTTTTCCACTAACCAGTTTGGATATCTTAGCATCCCTGGTAAGTTGTTCAGCACTACCACCTGATAGTGGCATCCTCATTAGGTCACCATTATGTACATAGACTAGGTAATCGCCAACTTGCACAGGGTTTACGTTCTTACCACCATCGGTCCATTTCTTTACTTCGTTCTTGTTGTTAATGCTGATAATATCAGCAAAATAGGTATTTTCTTGCTTGTCGACACGGTTTAACACAGCGAAAATATTTCCATTAATTGCAGTAACTTGTGTAATGGATTTCAATTCAAATAAGTCATTTGATTCTATTTTTTTATTCATTAACAACGCCTCTTTTCAATTTAAGTCTAGTATTAAGTTTTATCGGCATAAATGCAATAAAAAAGCCCTAACAATGTTAGGACTTTGTTTGTTTTTGATTTTTAAATTGCTCGGTCATGACAAATGATGTAATTGGAATCGTGATGATAACACCGATTAGTGAGAACAAGATGATGATGAATTCGGCATCAAAGACCTTATCGTTTAAAATGTCACCCAATGAATAGGACAATCCATGGAACCAGACAAATAATGATAATGATCCACCAAATAATCCAAAGAATAATGTATTCAATGTAGTACCGATAATTTGTTTCCCGACATAGACCCCATCAAAGAACAAACGGTTTGGTTTGATATCCGGATGTTGTTCCTTAATTTCATCCAAACCAGACGCAATCGCCATTGTTGCTTCGGCAATCGCACCCAGCGTACTTAAGATGGCTGTGGAAATGGCAATATCGATAAAGTTAATTCCGATTGGTAGAGATAGCCCTTCTAGGTCATCACTATCTTCAAGTCCGAATCCTTGAACCTGTGCCCAGTGTTCGACTGGCACAATCAATAAGACAAGTGCTAGTAATACCAATACTGAAGCGATGAACGCTAGTCGACTGGTCTCATCATTGGTTCCACTCAAGAAGATGGTCAATGCCAATAGGATTACTCCGGCAATCAAAGTGACGACGATTGGTGGGAAGTGAAATGCAATCAATACAATCGCAAAGAATAAGAAGCCAAAATTAAGCACCAAACTTAAAAATGATTGAAAGCCTTGTTTTCCCCCTACCAATACCATTAGTACTAATAGGACAAGGCCTAAAACGATAATTGCACTCATTATTTACGCCTCTTTTCTGCAAAAAAACTGGTTAATCCACTGGCAACCGGAACTGCAAGCACAATTCCAATCCCACTGATTAGACTTTGCACCATCCCCAATGACATGTTCATTGAAAATGAATATCCCCAACTATTTCCGTTCTTTAGGAATAGAAGTGTCATCGACAAAGTTTCACCCATAAAGATGAAGAATAAGACGTTAATTAGTGGTCCCATGATGGACTTACCAATGTTTCGACCTGACAAGAATAGTTGTTTTCTTGAGACGTCAGGGCGTTCCATTTTCAACGCAAACAATGAAGAAATAATATCGGTTGATTCATCCATCACAGCCCCTAGAGAACCAATAATGGTTTCAGCTAGGAACAACGGACGTGGTGGCTGAGTGACATATTGCATTGATTCGTAGAAAATTCCCTTCTCGTGCGTGAATCGAAAAACAATCAAACTGATTAGAATCGACAAGAAGGTACATGCGACGGTTGATCCTAAAGTCACAAACATTTGACGATTCCACCCAATTACCAACCAAAGGGTGATAGCTGAAAATAACACGGCTAATATGGAGAAAATCCATAAAACATTTGACCCGTTATTAAAGCCGTCAAAGTATAGTGCCACCATGAATAAGATGGTATTAATGATGATACTTCCGATGGCAGTAATCCCCGCCATTTTAAGGAAGATAAACATCAAGGCGATTGCTAGATAAATTAAAAAGACGACTGGTGTGTCTCGTTTGGCGTCTTTAATTGTACTTTCACCTTGTCCATGTAAGACCACAAAGGCTTTTTGGCCGACTTTGTACTTCTTATCCATCGCCTTAGAGTCTGTATATGTATTGTTTAGCGTGATGTGTTCACCCTTGTGTTTCCCATTGGTGATTACCCCACTTAATTTTTGTACATAACTGTGATCAACGTTTTGAAAAGTATCGACTTCCTTATTCTTGCTAAGTTCTTCGACTTTTTGAATCTGCATAATTGGTTGAGTATATAAAAAGTCATCATGACTAACAAAAAACATTAAAATTACACCGATTAATGCAAAAACCCCCACCATTTTGATGGGGAATTTTTTCAATAAATTACCCAAAATAATTCCTTCTTAATTATCAAATTTTGAACCTAAAAATTCCAGTTTAAGTCATTTTAACACACTTTAATTAAATAAATCTTAAATGGCTCCATCATGCAAGCTTATGCCGTTTAAAGCCGGCAAATCGGCATTTTACGCATGTAACTTATTTGACACATAACATTTTTCTTTGTAATAATAGTACCTATGCTTTAAATAAACTACAATTTCAAGGAGGAAGATCATGACCAAAAAAGTTGAAGTTAAACATCTAACCAAGATTTTCGGTCGTCATGTTGGTCGTGCCAAAGAAATGATCAACGAAGGAAAATCCAAAGATGAAATTTTAGCTAAAACTAACAGCGTGGTTGGTGTTCACGATGCCAACTTCGATGTTAACGAAAATGAAATCTTTGTTATCATGGGACTTTCCGGTAGTGGTAAGTCTACTTTAATTAGAATGTTGAACCGTTTATACGAACCAACTGATGGTGAAATTCTATTAGACGGGGAAAGCATTACTAAATTCGATAAGAAAGAATTACGTGAATTTAGACGTAAGAAGATGAGTATGGTATTCCAAAACTTTGCTCTATTCCCTAACAGAACCATTATCGAAAACACCGCTTACGGTTTAGAAATCCAAGGAGTCGATAAAGAAACTAGACATCAAAAAGCACACGAATGCTTAGAACTAGTTGGCTTACACGGATATGATGATAGATACCCTAATGAATTATCTGGTGGACAACAACAACGTGTTGGATTAGCTCGTGGTTTAGCTAATGACCCAGAAATTCTATTGATGGATGAAGCATTCTCAGCATTGGATCCACTTAACAGAAAAGAAATGCAAGACGAACTGCTAGATTTACAATCACACCTAAAGAAGACTATCATCTTCATTTCACATGACTTAAACGAATCACTACGTATTGGTGACCGTATTATGATCATGCGTGATGGTGAAATTGTTCAAATCGGTTCACCAGAAGACATCTTACAACACCCTAAGAATGAATACGTTGAAAAATTCATCGAAGGTGTGGACAGAACTAAGATTCTTACTGCTAGCCGCGTTATGATTAGACCAGATGTTATCAACATCGAAAAGGACGGTCCAAGAACCGCGCTAAGATTAATGAAGGACAACCACAACTCAAGTGTTTACGTTGTTGATTCAGAACACCACTTCAAAGGATTAATTGATGCTAAGGATGTTATCAAGCAAATCGAAGATGACAAGCGTGACCTAGAATCAATCCTTAGAACCGACGTTCCAACAACTACACCTGATACACCTATCAAGTCACTATTAAACGACATTTCCAAAACTTCAGTACCATTCGCGGTATTGGACGACAATGATCGACTACTAGGAATTATCATTAGAAGTTCCGTATTAGGCGCAATTTCTGGAAACGAGGTGCAAAATAATGGCTAATTTATTTTCTTTAACTATGCAACCAATTCCATTTGCGGATTGGATTAACAGTTTCGTTAACTGGTTAACTCAATTCGTTGGTTTCTTTAACGGTATCACTGATTTCATCGGTGCAATCGTTAACTCATTCCAATGGGTATTTGATTTACTACCCGTTTGGTTATTCATTATCTTAGTTCTAGGTATTACTTACTGGGCATTACATGACAGCAAGCACTGGGGACTAATGATCTTCGAACTTATCGGTCTTGTATTAATTTACAACCAAGGTTACTGGAGAGATATGACTCAAACATTAACACTAGTTCTTACTTCTAGTTTAATTATCGTTGTTATCGGTATTCCTTTGGGAATCTGGATGGCAAAGAGTCACACTGTTAAGGTAATCGTTAAACCAATCCTAGACTTTATGCAAACAATGCCTGCATTCGTTTACCTAATTCCTGCCGTTGCTTTATTCGGTATCGGAATGGTACCCGGGGTTATTGCTTCTGTTATCTTCTCACTACCACCAGTAGTTAGAATGACTAACCTAGGAATTGAACAAGTTCCTACTGATTTAATTGAAGCTGCCGATTCATTCGGTTCAACCGGTTGGCAAAAGCTAATCAAGGTTGAATTACCAATTGCTAAGAACACATTAATGTCTGGTGTTAACCAAGGTATGATGCTTGCTCTATCAATGGTAGTTATTGCTTCAATGATTGGTGCCGTTGGTCTTGGTTCAGAAGTTTACTTCGCCGTAGGTAGAAACAACGCCGGTTCAGGTTTCACTGCTGGTTTTGCAATCGTAATCCTAGCAATCATCCTAGACCGTGTTACTCAAGCCTTTAACAAGAACAAAAAACACTAATTAGGAGGATTTAAATGAGAAAGAAAACTAGATATGTTTTAGCAACATTAACCATGTTTCTTATGGCAACAGTTCTAACTGCTTGTAGTAGTTTAACTTCTCCATACAATCCTCATAAGAAGTTAGGTCCTCAAATCAACTACACCATCACTGGTATTGATGCCGGGGCTGGTATTATGGCTTCTACACAAAATGCGTTAAAGGAATATCCTTTAGCACAAAACAAATGGCAACTACAAACTAGTTCAACTGCTGCAATGACTTCTACATTAGCTAAAGCAATTAAGTACAAACAACCAATCGTAGTTACCGGATGGCAACCACACTGGATGTTCAAGAAGTTCCCTCTTAAGTTCCTAAAGGATCCTAAGAATGTTTACGGTTCTTCAGAACAAATCCACACAATTGCTAGAAAGGGTCTAGCCAAGGATAATCCTGGTGCTTACAAGATTCTAAAGCAATTCCACTGGACTCCATCTCAAATGTCAGACGTAATGCTACAAACTAATGCTGGTGTTGATCCTAAGGTCGCTGCTGACAACTTCATCAAGAAGAACCCTAAGTTATACCAAGAATGGACTAAGGGCGCTCCTAGAGGTAATGGTAAAGCAGTTAAGTTAACTTACGTTGCTTGGGATTCAGAAATCGCATCAACTAATGTGATGGCTGAAGTTCTAAACAAGATGGGTTACAAGGCAACTATCCAAGCACTAGAAATGCAACCAATGTGGGCATCAATCGCAACTAACGCTGCCGATGCTTCACTATCAGCTTGGTTACCTAACACTGCTGGTTTATACTTGAAACAATACAAGGACAAAATCGACGATGTTGGTCCAAACTTGAATGGTGCTAAGGTTGGATTGGCTGTTCCTAAGTACATGAAGAACATCAACTCAATCGAAGATTTAATCAACAAATAACAATAAAGAAAAGCTATTCTATTAACTTTAGAATAGCTTTTTTATATACTAGGGATATAGCAAAAAAATAAACGTAAATG
Organism: Apilactobacillus sp. EABW-1NA; assembly: GCF_030398685.1. NCBI lineage: Bacteria > Bacillati > Bacillota > Bacilli > Lactobacillales > Lactobacillaceae > Apilactobacillus > Apilactobacillus sp. EABW-1NA. The sequence goes on along the minus strand of NZ_JAPDKO010000011.1, from coordinate 2,070 downwards.
AGGTGTCAAAATGAGTAATGACAAGATTAACGAATCACTAATCAAAGACGACTTCTATCAAGCCGTTAACGGTGAATGGGTTAAGAACGCAATCATTCCATCAGACCACTCTTCAACCGGTGGTTTCATGGACCTAGTCGATAATATCGATAAAACTTTAATGAATGACTTTGACGCCCTACTTGATGGATCAATGCAACCATCAAATGACGATATGCAAGAATTCAAGAAGTTATACGATTTAGCGATGGACTTTGATAAGCGTGAACAAGATGGTGCCAAACCACTTAAAGCCACCCTTCAAAGAATCGAAGACGTTAAATCATTCGACGATTTAAACCAACAACTATCTGATTGGACTCTATCTGGTTTACCCCTACCATTTGGTTTCGGCATTGAAGCGGACATGAAGAACGCCAAGTACAACGCATTGTACGCAAGCGGTGCTTCAACCTTCCTACCAGATAAGACCTACTATGATAAACAAAACCCGGCAGGTGCCAAACTAATGCCAGTTTTCCGCGACATGATGCAAAAACTATTAACCATGGTTGGCTACGACGAACAACAAGCTAAAAACATCGTCGATGCCGCTGAAGACTTTGATAGAACAATTGCACCACACATCAAGTCAGCCGAAGAAAATGCCGACTTCACCAAGATGTACAACCCAATGAGCTACAGTGACCTAGCTAGTCAAATTGACAAGTTTGATATGGATAACTACGTGACTGGTCTAATTGGCCAAGTGCCTGATCAAGTCATCGTGACTGAACCAGACTACTTCAAAGCATTCAATGAAATCGTCAACGATGATACATTCGCCAAGATGAAGAACTGGATGATTGTGAAGGTTGTTAAGGGTTCTGCTGGTCTGTTATCAGAAGAATTCCGTCAAATCGGTGGTACTTTTTCACGTACCCTTTCAGGTAAGAAGGAAGCTACTAAACCTAAAAAAGCTGCTTACTACCTAGCATCCGGTTTATTTGACCAAGTCGTTGGTGATTACTACGGCCGCAAGTACTTCGGTGAAAAGGCTAAACAAGATGTCAACGACATGGTTGTTAAAATGATTAACGTTTACGAAAAGCGTCTATCTCAAAACGACTGGTTGAGCGAAGACACCAAGAAGATGGCCATCACCAAGTTAAACGCCCTAGCTATTCACGTTGGTTACCCTGATGAAATCAACCCACTTTATCACCAATTCAAGGTAGTTGGTAAGAAAGATGGCGGTGATTTATACACTAACGTCGAAAACATCGACAAGATTATCACTAAGGATAAATTCAGCAAGTGGAACCAACCAGTAGATAAGAGCATCTGGGACATGAGCGCTAACACAGTTAACGCTTACTACTCACCTCTAGAAAACGTGATTGTCTTCCCTGCTGCCATCCTACAAGCACCTTTCTACAGCCTAGAACAATCATCAAGTCAAAACTTCGGTGGTATCGGTGCCGTTATCGCCCATGAAATCTCTCATGCGTTTGATAACAACGGTTGTCAATTCGACCAATACGGTAACCTAAACAACTGGTGGACCGAAGATGATCACAAGCACTTCGATGCATTAGCCGAAAACATGATTAAGGAATTCGATGGTTTAGACTTCGCCGGCCAAAAAGTTAATGGTAAGTTGACCGTTTCAGAAAACATTGCCGATGCCGGTGGTTTGAGCTGTGCCCTAGAAGCTGCCAAGGGAGAAGCAGACGTAAACCTACGTGACTTCTTCATCAACTGGGCAACCATCTGGCGTACCAAATCAACTGAACAATACAAACAATTACTACTATCAATCGATGTGCACGCCCCTTCCAAACTAAGAGCACAAATTCAAGTGAAGAACTTAAAAGACTTCTACAAGACCTTCGACGTTCAATCCGGTGACGGAATGTACATGGACGAAGATAAACGAGTAAATATTTGGTAATAAAAAAGACCTTGACCTGAACCCCTAAAATTGGAAGATGGTTATGCTATTTTCTGGGAGGAATTGATCCGGTATTCAACCGGTGACATTCCTCCCAGTTTTTGTTTTATACGATAATTGTTGTAATAAGATATATA
>NZ_JAPDKO010000010.1:0-57001 GCF_030398685.1 Apilactobacillus sp. EABW-1NA | reverse complement strand
ACTTATTAATAATTTTTGTAAATCCTAAACCATTATAATAATCTTTAATGGCAGCTAATTTTAATTCTTTAGAAAACATAAAAGAACCCCTTAGGTTAGATTTCTCCAACTCAAGGGGTTCAGTTCATGATGAAATTCATCAGTTCTTTTATTTTGCCCAGATTTCATCTAACCAGGTAATGGCAAGGTCAAACCATTCGGCGACACGGGCGTTATTGGAATCTTCGTTCCAGGATGTAATATTATTGGCAAGTCCCATTCCGTGAGGACCGTGGTGGAAGATGTGTAATTCATTATCCACATTGTATTCGTTTAACTTAATGGAATACTTAAGCGCGTTTTCCACAGGAACGAATGGATCGTCGGCGGTGTGCCAGATAAATGTTGGCATGTTTTTAGCTGAAACGTGTTCGTCAGCCTTTACTTGTTGTTCATCTGATACCCAGTTTAAGATGCTTTCCTTATCCTTAGGGAAACCACAGGTTAAGTTAGTCACAGGGTAGCTTAGGATAACCGCATTTGGTTTCAAAATCTCTGCGTTATCCACACCGGCTAGTTTTTGCATCCAATCGGTGTGATAAAAGTCATTGTAGAGACTGCAGATATGACCACCAATGGAGAATCCGGCAATCACGATTCTACTTTCATCGATATTGAATTCGTTGGCGTGTTCTCGAATGTATTTGATGCTGTTGGCCAATTCCTCTAGTGGATTGGGCATTAGTGGCATTGCTTCTTGTTCGAATGTGTATCTTAGATAGAAACTTTGGTAACCGTTGGCACTGAAATTGAGTGCAAAGCTTTCTGCTTGGTGGAGTGAAATGTGAGTATAAGATCCACCGGGAACGACGATTACGGCAGGATATTTGTATTGATTAGTTTGCACATCTGCTGATTTAAGATATCCTTGAAGAAAAGCGTTTGAGTTTTGACGAATCGATTCTCTGATGATTCTCATGTAAGCACCTCTCAAATATGTTTTACATATATTTTAACGCAAGGAGATAATGATTGTGGATAAAAAGAATAATTCACCTGAAAAAGAAGTGGCAGTCACTGAGTTACGCACAGATGATTTTGCCGACTATTATGAAATGATGCGCGATGAACAACTAGCCAAAAAGACCGGCTTTGAGCCAGTTAACGATGAAAGAAAGGTGCATATGCTGTTCGAATCCGAAAATGATACCAATAAAACGTATGCAATTCGACTTATCAACGGTGGAAAACTAATCGGGATTATTAATATTTTTCCGGAAATTGGGGATAACTTTGAACCGGATTACGAAAATATCGAATTAGGTTACTTTATTAACACAAGTTATCAACAGCGTGGATACATGACCTATGCATTGGGTGAGGTTTTAAATTGTCTAAAAGCACCCGTAAAGGTGGTCGAAGCAACGGTTGAAGCCCGTAATTTACCTTCGCAAAAAGTTTTACACAGTTTAGGTTTTACACAGGTGGATGAATACGAAGACAACCTCGTTTTTGAAATGAAAGTAAAATAGTATTGTAATCGTAAAGACATTAATATATAATGTTGTAGAAATCTAAGAAGAGGCGCAGCTGACAAAAGTAGCCATCATGAGTCGATAGGGCGACAACGATTGATGGTGAAAGGGGATGTCTGCCGAAACGACCGATTCCTTATGAATCGAGTTTGTTGGGTTCTAGCTTAATAGGCTAGAGACTGTCGTGGTTAATTCCACGGAGTGCTTTGTGATCAATAATTAAAAGAAATTATTATGGTCTCTTCTTGTGTTTACAGGAAGAGACTTTTTTAGTTATTATCGGCACCTCTTAGAAATACTTATAGAGGGTGAAATACATCATGAGTGAAAACTCAAATAATCATGTAAAGAGAGGTTTAAAGACTAGACACGTTTCTATGATTGCCTTAGGTGGTTCAATCGGTACCGGTCTATTCGTTGCCTCTGGTTCAGTTATTAGCCAAGCGGGACCTGGTGGAGCATTAGTTGCTTACTTATTAATGGGACTAATGGTTTACTTTTTAATGACTAGTTTAGGTGAAATGGCAACCAACACACCTATCTCAGGTTCATTCGCGGCTTACGCAGGTAAGTACGTTGACCCAGCGCTTGGATTTGCCATGGGTTGGAACTACTGGTTCAACTGGGCAATTACCGTTGCCGTTGATATCTCAACTGCAGCTTTAGTAATGAAGTTCTGGTTACCACACATGCCAGGTTGGATTTTCAGTGCGATTACATTAGCACTAATCCTTTGTGTGAACGCATTATCAGTTAAGTCATTCGGTGAAACAGAATTCTGGATGTCATTGATTAAGGTTATTACAATCTTTATCTTCTTAGCTGTTGGTGTTTTAACCATTTTTGGTATCATGGGTGGCCACTACATTGGTTTATCTAACTTCACTTACAAGCAAGCGCCATTCGTTGGTGGTATTCCAATGATTTTAGCGGTATTCGTAGTCGCTGGTTTCTCATTCCAAGGAACTGAATTAGTTGGTATTACTGCTGGTGAATCAGATAACCCAAGAGAAGCCGTTCCACGTGCGATCAAGGATGTTTTCTGGAGAATTATCTTATTCTACATCCTAGCAATCTTCGTAATTGGTTCAATCATTCCTTACACTAGTCCTGATCTATTAGGTTCAAGTGCTACCGATGTTGCAATTAGTCCATTTACAATCGTATTCAAGCGTGCTGGTTTAGCAGCCGCTGCTTCTATTATGAACGCTGTTATCTTAACTTCAGTCATTTCATCAGCTAACTCAGGAATGTATGCTTCAACTAGAATGCTTTACTCAATGGCTCACCAAGGATTCGCTCCTAAGGCTATGGGTAAGACTAACCGTCGCGGTATTCCAGTTGGTGCCTTAACAGTTACTACTGTGATTGCATTACTTACTTTCATTACAAGTATCGAAGGTCCACAAATTTATCTATGGTTAGTTGCCGCTTCTGGTCTTACTGGTTTTATTGCTTGGGTCGGAATTGCACTATCACATTACCGTTTCAGAAGAGCCTTCATCAAGCAAGGTCATTCACTAGACGAATTGAAGTACCATGCTACTTGGTTCCCAATTGGACCAATCATTACTTTAATTCTATGTATCTTAGTTATTTGTGGTCAAAACGTAAACTCATTTGCTAACTGGGATTGGGAACAAATCGGAATTACTTACATCTCAGTACCACTTGTATTAATTCTATACATTGGTTACAAGATTAAGCACAAGACACATCTAATTCCTCTAGATAAGGTTGATGTATCTCCTTCTGATTTAAGAGATGAAGAAAAATAATATAATGAAGATGCCGTTTTAACGGCATCTTTTTTGTTTGCCATCAATTTCTTCATATTCAAAACGACTTGAATGTATTAAAATAGTATATTAGAAAACGAAATTAAGGAGATTATTATGATAGTACTTGCTGGAACCATTGGAGCCGGAAAAACCTCTTTAACTAAGATCCTATCTGCTCATCTTGATTCAACTGGGTATTACGAATCAGTGGACGATAACGAAATTCTTCCATTGTTTTACAAGGATCCTAAGAAGTATGCATTCTTATTACAAATTTACTTCTTAAATACACGTCTAAACAATATTGAAAAGGCCCACAACGAAAAGTTAAGTGTTATGGACCGTTCTATCTACGAAGATTCATTACTATTTAGATTGAATGCTGATATGAAACGTGCCACTTCAACTGAAGCTGATATCTACGATTCATTGTTGGAAAATATGATGGAAGAAATTCCTGGTTCATTGAACCAAAAGAATCCTGATTTATTAATCCACATCAACATTTCATTCGATACCATGTTAAAACGAATCAAAAAACGTGGTAGAAGTTACGAACAAGTGGATAAAGATCCAGAACTATACAACTATTACCAAGACTTAAATAGTCGTTACAACGACTGGTATGACAACTACGATTTATCTCCTAAGATGCAAATCGACGGTGATAAGTTTGACTTTATCGAAAACGAAGAAGATTTAGCAGCAGTTCTAAAACAAATTGATGAAAAAATTGCTGAATTGAACTTAAAATAGTTGCCAATCACATTTTTTTATAATATTATTGAGTCAACAAATAAACGCAAGGTATGTTTTTAAGTAGACAACAAAGAGATGCAATGGTTGGTGTGAATTGCAAGTCGAAATTCCGGCATACGCAAAAGCGGGTAGGTAATGCTACACGGCAGGTGACCGTTATCTCCAAACGAGTGTTTAGCATGTGCTAAGAACTTGGGTGGTACCGCGAAAAGAAGACCTTCGTCCCAATGGATGGAGGTCTTCTTTTTTATTTGCAAAATTGGAGGTATTTACTATGTTAGATATGAAAATGATTCGTCAAAACGCTGACTGGGTAAAGGAAAAGTTAGCTACTAGAAATATCAAAGCTGAAACAATCGATGAACTATTAGGTTACGATGAAAAGCGTCGTGAACTAATCGTAAAAAGTGAAGGATTAAAAGCTAAGAAGAACGAAGTATCAAAGAAAATTGCGGAAGCAAAACGTAACAAGGAAGACGCTGCTGACGCCATCGCTGAAATGCAACAAGTAGGTAAGGAAGTTAAGGAATTAGATGAACAACTTGAAAAAGTTGAACAAGATCAACAAGACTTAGCGGCGCACTTACCAAACATTCCAGCAGATGACGTTCCAGTTAGTTTGACTGAAGAAGGTGCCGTTGAACTAAGAAAATACGGTGAACCACGTAAGTTTGACTTCGAACCAAAACATCACTGGGACTTAGGTGAAAAGTTAGGCATCTTAGACTTCGAAGCAAGTGCTAAGGTTGCCGGTAGTCGTTTTGTTTACTACATGGGTGCAGGTGCACAGCTAGAACGTGCCATTTACAACTTCTATTTAGACCAAAATGCTAAGGCTGGTTATAAAGAAGTATTACCACCATACATGGTAAACTCAGCATCAATGTTTGGTACTGGTCAATTCCCTAAGTTTAAGGAAACAAAGGCCGGTTTCGAAATTGCTGACAGTGATTTAACAATGATTCCTACTGCCGAAGTTCCATTGGTAAACTACTACAGAGATGAAGTAATGGATGCAGACAAACTACCAGTTAAGTTCACTGCACTATCACCAGCATTTAGATCAGAAGCTGGTAGTGCCGGAAGAGACACAAGAGGTCTAATTCGTCTACACCAATTCAATAAGGTAGAAATGGTTCAATTCACTAAACCTGAACAATCATGGGATGCACTAGAAAGCATTACTGCACATGCAGAAGACCTATTGAAGATGCTAGGTATTCCTTACCATGTAATCACATTAACTACTAGTGACATGAGTTTCACTGCTGCAATGACTCATGACATCGAAGTATGGATGCCAGCTCAAGGTCGTTACCGTGAAATCTCAAGTTGTTCAAACACCACTGATTTCCAAGCACGTCGTGCACACATCCAATACAGGGATGAAAATGGTAAACTACAATATGTTCACACTCTAAACGGTTCTGGCTTAGCTGTTGGTAGAACTGTAGCTGCTATCTTAGAAAACTTCCAAAATGAAGATGGATCAATCAACATTCCAGAAGTACTACAACCATACATGGGTGGTAAGACTAAGATCGAAAAAGAAGACTAATTGAATAGTTATAACTAAAGCGATAATCGAAAGATTGTCGCTTTTTTATTTTTTTGAAAAAAAGGGTAGACAGATAGCAGAAATTTAGATATAATATCTTTTGTTGAGTTAAAGAGAACGGCTCAGAAGCAAGTCATATCAACAATTAAGTAAAATTTCTTGTTGACATCACTTGAAAGAAATGATATTATTAAATAGTTGTCTTGTTAAGAGATAACTTGGAAGACCTCATGGAGGATTAGCTCAGTTGGGAGAGCATCTGCCTTACAAGCAGGAGGTCACAGGTTCGAGCCCTGTATCCTCCATATGAGCCGTTAGCTCAGCCGGTAGAGCATCTGACTTTTAATCAGAGGGTCGGCAGTTCGAACCTGCCACGGCTCATTGGCTCTATGCCATATACATTTTAATATAATCATGCGGGCGTGGCGGAACTGGCAGACGCGCTAGATTTAGGTTCTAGTTTCCTTATGGAAGTGGGGGTTCGAATCCCTTCGCCCGCATTTGCAATTTGCATAATTGCTGCCGACTTAGCTCAGTTGGCTAGAGCGCTTCACTAGTAATGAAGAGGTCGGGTGTTCGAATCATCTAGTCGGCATTATGCGGAAGTAGTTCAGTGGTAGAACATCACCTTGCCATGGTGGGGGTCGCGGGTTCGAATCCCGTCTTCCGCTTTTGCATAGTTCTGCCGGGGTGGCGGAATTGGCAGACGCACAGGACTTAAAATCCTGCGGTTAGTGATAACCGTACCGGTTCGATCCCGGTCCTCGGCATTTCAATAATTTAATACTATTATGCACCCATAGCGCAACTGGATAGAGTGTCTGACTACGAATCAGAAGGTTGTAGGTTCGACTCCTACTGGGTGCATTTTTTTATTTTCGGGAAGTAGCTCAGCTTGGTAGAGCACCTGGTTTGGGACCAGGGGGTCGCAGGTTCGAATCCTGTCTTCCCGATAATATAACCAAAAGAGAAAACATTAATTTGTTTTCTCTTTTTTGTTTTTCGTTAAAAATCTTTGCATTTTCAATATAAGTCCGTATAATTATAGTCAGAATTAGTCAAAGAAAGAGGTGGTATTATGCAGGGTAAGAATATTTCGGATATTATTGAGAAGTATTTAAAGGAAATGATTGCTGAAGACGAGAGAGTCGAAATAAGTAGATCTGATATTGCCAGCCATTTTGATGTGGTTCCATCACAAATTAACTACGTTATTAAGACTAGGTTTACCATTCAAAATGGATACGTAGTCGAAAGTAAACGTGGTGGCGGTGGATATATCCGCATTGAAAAGGTGAAGCTGCTTGATAATATAGATATTTTAGATACGCTGATTAATGCCATTGGCGACGATTTAACACAACGTGAGGGTAAAGCAATTATCAACACTTTGGTGTTAAATGATCTAATTACTGACAATGAAGCCGATTTAGTGTTAGCATCTATTAACAAGCAGACACTAGCCGTTGGCAACAAACTACTTGAAAATGAGATTAGAGCGAATATAATGGTCGCAATACTTGATCATTTAAGATACAAAAGCTAGAAAGTGAGGCACGATATGGATAACATTTTTACTCCAAGCGCAAAGAACGTATTGATTTTGGCACAAGAACAAGCCAAAGTGTTTGGCCACCAAGGGATTGGGACAGAACACTTATTACTAGCTTTATCTATGGAAGATAACGGCATCGCAAAGTCAGCCTTAAAGCAATGCGATGTACACGAAGATGATATTAAAGGCGAAATGGAAATCTTGGTTGGATACGGTAACTTAACCGATTCAGACAAGGACACATACCTACCATACTCACCTAAGGCTGAAGCAATCTTGACCTTATCTGGCCAAATTGCGAAGAAATACGGTGCAATTAAGATAGGAACAGAACACTTATTACTTGCCATCTTAGATACTCCAGACACTTTAGCTGCTAGAATTCTAGTGGCACTAAACGTGGTCGAAGTAAACGACGTAAAGAAGGTGCTATTACGCAAGATGGGATTCCCAGGCGATTCAAGTTCAAACTCAAAGAACATTCCACTACCAGGAACTAGAGCAGCTCGAAACAATGGAACTACTCCTACATTAGACTCACTTGCTACTGACCTTACTAAGTCAGCCAAAGATGGTCTAATCGATCCTACTATTGGTAGAGACGATGTTATCAAACGTGTAATTCAAATCCTTAGTCGTCGTACTAAGAACAACCCAGTGCTAATCGGGGAAGCAGGGGTAGGTAAGACTGCTGTTGTTGAAGGCTTGGCACTAAAGGTTGCTCACAGACAAGTTCCAGAAGACATGCAAAATAAGCGTATTATGATGCTTGAAATGGGAACTCTAGTCGCTGGTACTAAGTACCGTGGTGAGTTTGAAAAACGTTTAATGAAGATTATCAGTGAAATCAAGTCAGTTGGTAATGTAATCCTATTCATTGATGAACTACACACTCTAATGGGTGCCGGTGGTGCTGAAGGAGCTATCGATGCTTCTAACATCCTAAAGCCTGCGCTTGCAAGAGGAGATCTTCAAACCATCGGTGCTACTACTTTGGATGAATACCAAAAGTACATCGAAAAAGATGGTGCATTAGCTAGAAGATTCGCAACTGTTTCAGTTGATGAACCTACTAGAGATGAAGCTGTCGAAATCCTAAAGGGAATTCGTCCTAAGTACGAAAGCCACCACCAAGTAAAGATTACCGATGATGCGATTGAAAAGGCCGTTGATTTATCAAGCAGATACATCAGCAACCGTTTCCTACCTGATAAGGCAATCGACTTGATGGATGAAGCAGCCGCAATGGTTAGAATCAACAACCTAGACGAAAACAATCCATTAGAAGAACTAGAAAACAAGATTAACGAATACAGTACTCAAATGGAAAGTGCCATCGAAGAACAACGCTTCGAAGATGCCGTTTCACTTCGTCAAAAGGAACAAGAACTACAAGAAGAACTAAAGACTAAGCGTCAAGAAACCGCTGATATCAAAAAGCAACGTCAAGAAGACCACAACTTCGATATCGAAGAAACCGGTGAAGATGTCGCTAAGGTTGTCTCAGAATGGACTGGGGTTCCAGTAACTAAGATGACTAAGGCTGACAGCAAGCGTTTGGTTAACCTAGAATCAATCCTACACAAGAAGATTATTGGTCAAAACGAAGCCGTTTCTGCCGTATCACGTGCAATTAGACGTGCTAGAAGTGGAATCAAGGATCCAAATAGACCAATCGGTTCATTCATCTTCTTAGGTCCTACCGGTGTTGGTAAGACTGAATTAGCTAAGGACTTAGCTGAAGAAATGTTTGGTTCAAAGGATGACATTATCAGAATTGATATGTCAGAATACATGCAAAAGGAATCAGCTTCTCGAATGGTTGGTTCAGCTCCAGGATACGTTGGATACGATGAAGGTGGCCAATTGACCGAAAAGGTAAGACAACATCCATACTCAGTTGTCCTATTCGATGAAGTAGAAAAGGCTCATCCAGATGTCTTCAACTTGTTACTACAAGTATTAGATGATGGATACCTAACAGATTCTAAAGGTAGACATGTCGACTTTAGAAATACTGTCCTAATCATGACTTCTAACCTAGGTGCTAGAACACTACGTGATAAGAAGACTGTTGGTTTTGGTGCTGAACTAGATCATGACGATGAAAACTACAAGCTAATGAGAAAGACGGTCGAAGAACAAATGAAGAGATTCTTCAGACCAGAATTCTTAAACCGTATCGATGAAACAATCATCTTCCACGAACTAAACGAAAAACAAGTTCAAGAAATTGTTAAGCTAATGGCTAACGATTTATTGAAACGAGTTCACGACTTAGGAATCAACGTGAAGATGACTCCAGCAGCAATCGAATTAATTGCTAAGAATGGTTTCAATCCTGAATACGGTGCACGTCCAATTCGTCGTGCATTGCAAAACGATGTTGAAGATAAAGTTTCTGAAGAAATTCTTTCTGGTGAAATTAAACCAGGGGATGACGTTTCAATCGGAGCATCTAAAGGCAAGATTACAATCACTAAAAAAGAAGCCGTTAAGGCATAATAAAAAAGAGGGAATTATCCCTCTTTTTTATTGTCTAAATCTTGACTTTGTATACCTTCGAGAGTATCATACTAAATATATAACTACGAAGTGAAATGTGTGTCGGCGATCTATTGTCCGTCAGACACGCCTATATTAACCAAAAATAAGCTTCAATTTGAATTGCTTATTTTGGTTTTTTTTTGCTCATTTTTAGATAAAAAGGGTAAAAAAATGCATTTGTAACACAATTGTAATATTTCACTTACGTAGAAATTTTTGGAGGGGTGAAGAACTTGGCAGGACATTTAGTTAAATATGGTAAACACCGTATTCGTAGAAGTTACTCTCAAATCAAGGAAGTTCTTGATTTACCTAATTTAATTGAAATTCAAACCGATTCATACAAGTGGTTCTTAGATGAAGGTTTGCGTGAAATGTTTAACAGCATTATGCCAATTGATGATTTCCAAGGAAAACTATCCTTAGAATTCGTTGATTACCAATTATTAGAACCTAAGTACACTGTTAATGAAGCAAGAGATCATGAGGCTAACTACTCAGCTCCACTTCATATCACATTGAAATTGACCAATCATGAAACTGGTGAAATTAAGACCCAAGATGTATTCTTTGGCGATTTCCCATTGATGACTGATCAAGGTACTTTCATTATTAACGGGGCGGAACGTGTAATTGTTTCACAATTAGTTCGTTCTCCTGGTGTATTCTTCCACAAAGAAGAAGACAAGAATGGACGTATCAGCTATGGTACTACTGTAATTCCTAACCGTGGTGCCTGGATGGAATTCGAAACTGACGCAAAGAACTTATCATACGTTCGTATTGATAGAACTAGAAAGCTACCAATTACTGAACTAGTTCGTGCATTAGGTTTCGGTTCAGATGACGAAATTACTCAAATTTTGGGTAGCAATGATAGTCTTTCATTGACTCTTGAAAAAGATGTCCACAAAGACACAGAAGATTCACGTGTTGAAGAAGCATTAAAGGACATTTACGAACGTCTACGTCCGGGTGAACCTAAGACTGCTGATTCATCTCGTAGCCTATTGACTACTCGTTTCTTCGATCCAAAACGTTACGACATGGCTCCTGTTGGTAGATACAAGACTAACAACAAGTTAAGCCTAAAGACTCGTTTACTAGGATTAACCCTTGCTGAAACTTTAGCTGATCCAGATACTGGTGAAATTATTGCTAAGAAGGGTACTGTAATTGATAAGAATGTCATGAAGGAATTAGCTCCATACTTGGACCGCGAAGACTTCAAGGCATACACTTTCAACCCTTCAGAACAATCAGTTGTTCCAGAACCAATGACTGTACAAATCATCAAAGTACAATCAGAAAAAGACCCAGATCATGTTGTTAACATGATTGGAAACGACAACATCTCATTGGATTACCATCACATCACTCCAGCAGATATTATTTCTGCTATCAACTACTTCTTCAACTTGCAAGAAGGAATTGGTGAACCTGATGATATTGACCATTTAGGTAACCGTCGTATCCGTTCTGTTGGTGAATTACTACAAAACCAATTCAGAATTGGTCTAGCAAGAATGGAACGTGTAGTAAGAGAACGTATGTCAATTCAAGACACTAGTACTGTTACTCCACAACAATTAATCAACATTCGTCCTGTAGTAGCTTCAATTAAGGAATTCTTTGGTTCATCACAATTGTCACAATTCATGGACCAAACTAACCCATTGGGTGAATTAACTCATAAACGTCGTCTATCTGCATTGGGACCTGGTGGTTTGACCAGAGACCGTGCCGGATACGAAGTTCGTGACGTTCACTACACTCACTATGGTCGTATTTGTCCTATTGAAACTCCTGAAGGTCCTAACATTGGTTTGATTAACTCACTTTCAAGTTATTCTAAGGTTAACAAGTACGGTTTCGTGGAAACACCTTACCGTCGTGTATCATGGGATACTCACAAAGTAACTGATAAGATTGATTACTTATCAGCTGACGAAGAAGATAACTTCGTAGTTGCTCAAGCTAACTCTCCATTAAATGAAGACGGATCATTCAAGAACGATGTTGTTATGGCTAGATACAAGTCAAACAATATTGAAACTAAGATTGAAAACGTTGACTACATGGACGTTTCTCCTAAGCAAGTAGTTTCAGTTGCCACTGCATGTATTCCTTTCTTGGAAAACGATGACTCCAACCGTGCCTTGATGGGTGCCAACATGCAACGTCAAGCTGTTCCTTTGGTTAACCCACATGCACCACTAGTTGGTACTGGTATCGAATACAAGGCAGCTCATGACTCTGGTGTTGCTTTAATTTGTAAACACCCAGGTACTGTTGAATACGTTGACGCTGACGAAGTACGTGTTAGAAGAGAAGACGGTTCATTAGATACTTACAAGCTAATGAAGTTCCAACGTTCAAACGGTGGTAAGAACTACAACCAACGTCCAATCGTTCGTGTAAACGACAAGGTTGACGCTGATGAAATTCTAGCCGACGGTCCTTCAATGGAAAACGGAGAACTTGCTTTAGGTCAAAACCCAGTTGTTGCGTTCATGACTTGGCAAGGTTACAACTTCGAAGATGCCATTGGTATTTCAGAAAGATTAGTTCGAGAAGATGTATACACTTCAATTCATATTGAAGAATACGAATCAGAAACTAGAGATACCAAACTTGGACCTGAAGAAATGACTAGAGAAATTCCTAACGTTGGGGAAGACGCTTTAAGAAACCTTGACGAAGAAGGAACTATCAGAATTGGTGCTGAAGTACATGATGGTGACATCTTAGTTGGTAAGGTTACTCCTAAGGGTGTAACAGAATTATCAGCTGAAGAACGTTTACTACATGCTATCTTCGGTGAAAAGTCTAGAGAAGTCCGTGATACTTCACTACGTGTACCTCACGGTGGTGGCGGTATCGTTCAAGACGTTAAGGTCTTCACTAGAGAAAATGGTGATGAATTAGCACCAGGTGTAAACAAGATGGTTCGAGTTTACATTGCTCAAAAACGTAAGATCCAAGTAGGGGACAAGATGTCTGGTCGTCACGGTAACAAGGGTACTGTTTCCATTGTTATTCCTGAAGAAGATATGCCTTACTTACCAGATGGTACTCCAATTGATATCCTATTGAGTCCCATGGGTGTGCCTTCACGTATGAACATTGGACAAGTTCTTGAATTACACTTAGGTATGGCTGCTAAAAAACTAGGTATCCACGTAAGTACTCCGGTATTCGACGGTGCTCGTGATTCAGATATCTGGGACGCTGTTAAGGAAGCTGGTATGGCTTCAGACGGTAAGTCAGTTGTTTACGATGGTAGAACCGGTGAACCATTCGATAAACGTGTTGCAGTTGGTGTAATGCACTACTTGAAACTTGCTCACATGGTTGACGATAAGATCCATGCTCGTTCAATTGGACCTTACTCACTAGTTACTCAACAACCACTTGGTGGTAAAGCACAATTTGGTGGACAACGTTTTGGTGAAATGGAAGTTTGGGCCCTAGAAGCTTATGGTGCCGCATACACACTACAAGAAATCTTGACTTACAAGTCAGATGACGTTGTTGGTCGTGTTAAGACATACGAAGCTATTGTTAAGGGTGAACCAATTCCTAAGCCAGGTGTTCCTGAATCATTCCGTGTTCTTGTAAAAGAACTTCAAGCTCTAGGATTAGACATGAAGGTTCTTAACGAAGACAACCAAGAAATCGAACTTCGTGACTTAGACAGCGAAGAAGACGACGGTGTTGTTAACGTTGATGCTTTAAGCAAACTAGCTGAAAAGCAAAAGAAAGAACAAGAAGAAAAAGATGAAGAAAAGTCTGAACAAGACGATAAAGCAAACACCAACTTTAAGGAATAAAGAAAGGGGACTATCCATTGGTCGATGTAAACAAATTTTCAAGCATGCAAATTGGATTAGCTTCTTCTGATAAAATTCGTAGTTGGTCATTTGGTGAAGTTAAAAAGCCAGAAACTATCAACTACAGAACTTTAAAACCAGAAAAAGATGGTCTATTCGACGAAAGAATTTTCGGTCCTACAAAGGATTGGGAATGTGCTTGTGGTAAATATAAACGTATTAGATACAAGGGTATCGTCTGTGATCGTTGTGGAGTAGAAGTTACACGTGCTAAAGTACGTCGTGAACGTATGGGTCACATTGAATTAGCTGCTCCAGTAACTCACATTTGGTACTTCAAAGGAATTCCAAGTCGTATGGGTCTTGTATTAGACATGAGCCCACGTGCTTTGGAAGAAATTATCTACTTTGCTTCATACGTTGTTACAGATCCTGGTGATACTCCACTAGAAAACAAGCAACTAATCTCAGAACAAGATTACCGTGAAAAGAAACTTGAATACGGTAACCGTTTCGAAGCTAAGATTGGTGCCGAAGCAATTAGAACTTTATTGAACAATGTTGATATCAATAAAGAAGTTGCTGAACTAAAAGATGAACTAAAGAAGGCTACTGGTCAAAAGCGTGTTAGAGCGGTTAGACGTCTAGATATTCTAGAAGCCTTCCTACAATCAGGTAATGACTTGTCATGGATGGTAATGGAAGCAATTCCAGTTATTCCACCTGACTTAAGACCAATGGTACAACTAGAAGGTGGCCGTTTCGCCACTTCTGACTTAAATGACTTGTACCGTCGTGTTATTAACAGAAATAACCGTCTAAAGAGATTATTAGATCTACATGCTCCTGGTATCATCGTTCAAAACGAAAAACGTATGCTACAAGAAGCTGTTGATGCTTTAATCGATAACGGTCGTCGTGGTCGTCCTGTTGCCGGTCCTGGTAACCGTCCACTTAAGTCACTATCACACATGCTTAAAGGTAAGCAAGGTCGTTTCAGACAAAACTTACTTGGTAAGCGTGTTGACTACTCTGGTCGTTCTGTTATTGATGTTGGACCATTCTTGAAGTTCAACCAAATGGGACTTCCAGTTCCAATGGCCATGGAATTATTCAAGCCTTTCATTATGAAAGAACTTGTAAAACGTGGTAGTGCTTCAAACATTAAGTCTGCTAAACGTCAAATCGAACGTAAAGATGAAGAAGTATTCGATGTATTGGATGACGTAATTAAGGAACATCCAGTATTACTTAACCGTGCGCCTACATTGCATAGATTAGGTATTCAAGCATTCGAACCAGTATTGGTTTCAGGTAAATCAATGCGTCTTCACCCATTAGCTTGTGAAGCTTACAACGCCGATTTTGATGGTGACCAAATGGCCATCCACGTTCCTTTATCAGACGAAGCACAAGCTGAATCAAGACTATTGATGCTAGCTGCTACTCATATTCTTGCCCCTCGTGATGGAAACCCAATCGTTGCTCCTTCTCAAGATATGGTTATCGGTAACTACTACTTAACTATGGAAGAAGAAGGCCGTGAAGGTGAAGGTATGATCTTCAATACACCTGAAGAAGCTAAACTTTCATACCAAAGTGGTTTAACTCACTGGCACACTCGTGTTGGTATTGCCGCTTCATCAATGAGCGAAAAGCCATTCACTGACGAACAAAAGGACAAGATTTTGGTAACAACTATTGGTAAGATTATCTTCAACGGTATTCTTCCAAAGACATTCCAATACTTGAACGAACCAACTGATACTAACCTACATGGTCACTTATCTGACAGTTTCTTCCTAGAACCTGGTGAAGATATCCATGAACACTTGAAGAATGCTCCTCTAAACGGTGCCTTCAAGAAAGGTTTCTTATCAGACATCATTGCTGAAGTTTACAAGCAATACAAGGTAACTGAAACTTCACAACTACTAGATAGAATGAAGGACTTAGGTTACAACGAATCAACTAAGTCAGGTTTAACTGTTGGTATCACTGACGTTACTGACCTTAAGTCAAAACCTCAAATTATTGCTGATTCACACAAAAAAGTTGAAAACGTTACAAAACAATTCCGTCGTGGTTTAATTACTGACCAAGAACGTTACGAAAGAGTTATCGGTATCTGGAGTGATGCTAAGGATGAAATTCAAAACGACTTGTTGAAGAACTTTGATCCTCAAAACCCTATCTTTATGATGAGTGACTCTGGTGCCCGTGGTAACATCTCTAACTTTACTCAATTAGCTGGTATGCGTGGTTTGATGGCCGCACCTAATGGTGAAATCATGGAACTACCTATCACTGCTAACTTCCGTGAAGGTCTATCAGTTCTTGAAATGTTTATTTCTACCCACGGTGCCCGTAAGGGTATGACTGATACTGCCTTGAAGACTGCCAACTCAGGTTACTTAACTCGTCGTCTAGTTGATGTGGCTCAAGACGTTATTATCAGAGAAGAAGATTGTAACACTGACCGTGGAGTTATCGTTGCTGCATTGAAGCAAGGTAACGAAATGATTGAACCTCTATACGACAGAATCATTGGTAGATATGCTATGAAGACAGTTAAGAACCCAGAAACTGGTGAAGTAATTGTTAAGCATAACCAAATGATTAACGAACCTGAAGCTGAAGCAATTGAAGCTGCTGGAATTGAAGAAGTTGAAATTCGTTCAGCATTCACTTGTAACACAGTTCACGGGGTTTGTGAAAAATGTTACGGTCGTAACTTAGCTACTGGTTCACCTGTAGAAGTTGGTGAAGCAGTTGGTACTGTTGCTGCTCAATCAATTGGTGAACCTGGTACTCAATTAACTATGCGTAACTTCCATACCGGTGGGGTTGCTGGTAACGCCGATATCACACAAGGTCTTCCTCGTGTTCAAGAAATCTTCGAAGCTAGAAACCCTAAAGGTAAAGCAGAAATTACTGAAGTTACAGGTACTGTATCTCTAATTGAAGAAAACCCTGCTGAAAGAGTGAAGGAAGTTACTGTTAAAGGTGACGCCGACACTAGAACTTACAAGGTTCCAATTAATGCTCGTATGAACGTGGCTGAAGGTGACTTCATCCGTCGTGGACAAGCT
This sequence comes from Apilactobacillus sp. EABW-1NA, assembly GCF_030398685.1. Taxonomy (NCBI): domain Bacteria; kingdom Bacillati; phylum Bacillota; class Bacilli; order Lactobacillales; family Lactobacillaceae; genus Apilactobacillus; species Apilactobacillus sp. EABW-1NA. The sequence continues at coordinate 40,362 of NZ_JAPDKO010000010.1, read as the reverse complement.
ATTAACGAAGGTTCAATTGATCCTAAGGAACTAATCAAGGTTCGTGACTCACTATCAACTGAAGTATACTTGCTAAGTGAAGTTCAAAAGACTTACCGTATGCAAGGGGTAGAAGTTAGTGATAAGCATGCCGAAATCATGGTTCGTCAAATGCTACGTAAGGTAAGAATCATGGACTCAGGTGACACTGAAGTTCTACCGGGTACTTTAATGGATATTAACGACTTTAAGGAAGCTAATGCTGACGCAGTTATTTCTGGTAAGATTCCAGCAACTGCACGTCCAGTTATCTTAGGTATTACTAAGGCTGCCCTAGAAACTAACAGTTTCTTATCAGCTGCATCATTCCAAGAAACTACTCGTGTTCTAACAGATGCTGCTATCCGTGGAAAGAACGATCCATTAGTTGGTCTTAAGGAAAATGTTATTATTGGTAAGCTAATTCCAGCTGGTACTGGAATGAAGACTTACGGTGAAATCAACGCTAAAGTTGAAGAACAAGAATCACCAAAAGTTGATTCAAACGACGTTTACTCAATTAGCCAAATTGAAAAACGTATGAATGAAGAAGACGTAAATAACCAATAATTTACAACTCAAAAATAGCAATCGCTGAATAGCGGTTGCTATTTTTTTATACATAGAAACATCAAATATGATAGATATATAAATGGAATGAACGGGATTTTTCCGCTGACTTGTTTGATAAACGGATAGGCGACTAAGGCAAACATACTAGCAACAAAGATGATTAATAGAATATGGTTACCGATTAACAGAAACAAAATTGCAAATAGATCGATATCTGCTTCACCAATAAAATGATAGTTGTAGTTTAAAAGATAGAAGAAAAAATAAATCGGCATTAATATCAAAATTCTAGAGAAGGGAAGAGTGATAACAAAAACAATTAATAGCAGTGAGTGTAAAATAATACTTGAAACCATTTGCTTGTGCATATCTTCTAGACTTAAGTAGAAAAGATAGACAATGATAAGCAATGGCAGCATACTTCTGGTTTCAATAAATATTAATGGAAAGATTGTACTTAAGAACACTTCGTTTACAAACGATAAACTTGAGTAGGTCTTATGACAGTACCTGCATCTACCATGATTAAGTAGATAAGAGAAGATAGGGATTAAATCAATCACTTCTAGTCGGTGTTTGCAGACATCACAATGGGAAAATCCGACCAGACTTTCTTGATGCTCTAGTCGATAGAATAGGGCAGTAAGAAACGATCCAAAGGAAGAACCCAGGATAAATAAAATGAATAAAAACATATTTAAAACCTCCAATATTATTTACGAAAGAAATCCTAAGTTTCATTGACACAAATGAGACGTCGTGATAATATTATTAAGTGCTTATTCATCCGGTGAACTTTTACATAAAAAAGAACCACCTGGATGTGTGGACTTAAAAATAAATTTTATTGGAAGGAGGAATTTTTAGATGCCTACTATTAACCAATTAGTACGTAAAGGTCGTCATTCTAGAAGTTCTAAATCAAAAGCCCCAGCTTTAAACCATGGGTACAACAGTTACAAGAAGAAGCAAACTAACAACCCTGCTCCTCAAAAACGTGGAGTAGCTACCCGTGTTGGTACTATGACTCCAAAGAAGCCTAACTCAGCTCTACGTAAGTACGCCCGTGTTAGACTTTCAAACTTGATTGAAGTTACTGCATACATTCCTGGTATTGGTCACAACCTTCAAGAACATAGTGTTGTTTTAATTCGTGGTGGTCGTGTTAAGGATTTACCTGGGGTACGTTACCACATCGTTCGTGGTGCTCTAGATACTGCCGGTGTTGCTGACCGTCGTCAAGGTCGTTCAAAATACGGTACTAAGAAGCCTAAAGACTAAAACATTTATTCCGCTATAAGAAAACAAGGAGGATTTTTAAATGCCAAGAAAAGGAAATGTTCAAAAACGTGAAGTTCTTCCTGATCCAATCTACAACTCAAAATTGGTTTCAAGCTTAATTAACCGTTTGATGTTAGATGGTAAGAGAGGAACTGCATCAGAAATTTTATATGGTGCATTTGATCTTATTAAGAAAGAAACTGGAAATGACCCAGTTGACGTATTCGAAGAAGCTATGAACAACGTTATGCCTGTACTAGAAGTTAAGGCTCGTCGTGTTGGTGGATCAAACTACCAAGTTCCTATCGAAGTACGTCCTGACCGTCGTGTTACTCTAGGTTTACGTTGGATCGTAAACTACGCACGTCTACGTGGTGAACACACAATGGTTGAACGCCTAGGTCGTGAACTTATGGATGCTGCTAACAACACAGGTGCTTCAGTTAAGAAACGTGAAGACACTCATAAGATGGCAGAAGCTAACCGTGCATTTGCTCACTACCGTTGGTAAAATAAACGTACAAACTTATTTGTACATTTAATTGAGTGGCTAATGTGTTATTATATTAGCCACTTTTTTACAAAAGAGATTTATTTTTGAGAGGAGAAACTTTTTATAATGGCTAACAAACGTGAATTCCCATTAGAAAAAACTCGTAATATCGGTATCACTGCTCATATTGATGCCGGTAAGACTACTGCTACTGAACGTATCTTGTACTACACTGGTAGAATCCACAAAATTGGTGAAACTCATGATGGTGCTTCACAAATGGACTGGATGGTACAAGAACAAGAACGTGGTATCACTATCACTTCAGCTGCTACTACTGCACGTTGGAAAGATACTCGTATCAACATCATCGATACACCAGGACACGTGGACTTCACTGCCGAAGTTGAACGTTCACTACGTGTTCTAGATGGTTCAATTACTATCTTGGACGCTGCTGCTGGGGTTGAACCTCAAACAGAAACTGTTTGGCGTCAAGCTTCAGAATACGAAGTTCCTCGTATCGTATTCGCTAACAAGATGGATAAGCTAGGTGCTGACTTCGAAGCTTCTGTAGAATCTCTACACGAACGTCTAGATGCTAACGCACACGCTATCCAAATTCCTATCGGTAAGGAAGACACTTTCCAAGGTGTTATCGACTTAGTAGAAATGAAAGCATACATCTACGATCTAGATGAAAATGGTTCAAACTACGATATCGTTGATATTCCTGACGAATACAAGGAAAAAGCTGATGAAGCACGTGCTAACTTAATTGAATCACTTGCTGACATCAACGACGGAATTATGGAAAAATACCTTGAAGGTGAAGAAATTTCTGTACCTGAAATCAAGGCTGCCATCCGTCAAGGTACTCTTAATCTAGAATACTACCCAGTATTAGCTGGTTCAGCATTTAAGAACAAGGGTATCCAAATGTTAATGGACGCCGTATTGGACTTCTTACCATCACCACTTGATGTTCGTCCATACAAGGCTACTGATCCTGAATCAGGTGAAGATGTTGAACTTAAAGCTGATGACAACAAGCCATTTGCTGCCCTAGCATTTAAGGTTGCAACTGACCCATTTGTTGGTCGTTTAACTTTCATTCGTGTATACCAAGGTACTCTAGAATCAGGTTCATACGTTCTTAACGCAACTAAGGACAAACGTGAACGTGTTGGTCGTTTACTACAAATGCACTCAAATGATAGAACTGAAATCCCAGAAGTATTCTCTGGTGATATCGCTGCCGCTATCGGTTTGAAGAACACCACTACTGGTGACTCACTAACTGATCAAAAGCACCCATTACACCTAGAATCAATGGTATTCCCAGATCCAGTTATTTCTGTGTCTGTTGAACCTAAGACTAAGGCTGACCAAGACAAGATGAACATTGCTCTACAAAAGCTATCAGAAGAAGATCCTACATTTAAGGCTGAAACTGATAACGAAACTGGTGAAACTATTATCGCCGGAATGGGTGAACTTCACTTGAACATCATCGTTGACCGTATGAAACGTGAATTCAAGGTTGAAGCTACTATTGGTCAACCACAAGTTGCCTACAGAGAAGCATTTACTAAGCCAACTAAGGCTCAAGGTAAATTCGTTCGTCAATCTGGTGGTAAAGGTCAATATGGTGACGTTTGGATTGAATTTACTCCAAATGAAACTGGTAAAGGTTTCGAATTCGAAAATGCTATCGTTGGTGGGGTTGTTCCTCGTGAATACATTCCTTCAGTTGAACAAGGTCTAAAAGAATCAATGGCAAACGGTGTTCTTGCTGGTTACCCATTGATTGATGTTAAGGCTAAGTTATATGATGGTAGTTACCATGATGTCGATTCATCAGAAGCTGCATTTAAGGTTGCTGCATCATTAGCATTAAGAAATGCTGCTAAGTCAGCTGGCCCAGTTATCCTAGAACCAATCATGAAAGTTGATATCGTGGTTCCAGAAGAATACATGGGTGATGTTATGGGACAAGTTACTGCACGTCGTGGTAACGTTGATGGTATGGAAGTTAGAAACAAAGCTCAACTAATCCATGCTATGGTTCCACTATCAGAAATGTTCGGTTACGCAACTACATTGCGTTCAGCATCTCAAGGTAGAGGTACTTTCTCAATGACATTCGATCACTACTCACCAGTTCCAGCCGCAGTTCAAGAAGAAATTATTGAAAAGAACGGTGGAAACAAGTAATTAGTGTTTCTAAATTAAGAAGTGTTGATTAATTTCAATGCTTCTTTTTTTGTACATAAAAAAAATCATTTATAAAAATAGGGGAATTTTAACCATTAATATGTATAAAAAAGAAAAATTTTATAATTTATTGGTGTTTTTATATTTATTTAAATGATTTAGTTTTATGATCGAACAAATATAATATGGAAGAAAAAATAAAAAATTTCAAATTTTTTTGAAAAAAGTTGGAAAAAAATTTAAAAATAATTTCAATAAAATGAGTGAAAACCCTTGAAACACCGCAGAAAATCTAGTATTATATACAAGTACCTGTTCGAGGGGTTAGTATGCTCTCAAGCAGATATGAGAAAAGCGTTGATGTGGGAGGTTGCGACACACCCGGCCACTTTGTCATGAAGGGTGCGCCGGTAATTTCCACGGAGTTAGTCGTATTTAAAATACAGACGAGGAGGGAAAATAATGGCAAAGCAAAAGATTCGTATCCGTTTAAAGGCATATGAACATCGTACTTTAGATCAATCAGCTGAAAAGATTGTGGCTACTGCGCAAAGAACTGGTGCTAGTGTTTCTGGTCCAATTCCATTGCCAACAGATAGAACTGTTTATACTGTTCTAGCTTCACCACATAAGTTTAAGAAGTCACGTGAACAATTTGAAATGTTGACTCACAAACGTCTTATCGACATCTTAAACCCAACACCAAAAACAGTTGATTCACTAATGAAGCTTGATTTACCAAGCGGTGTTGATATCGAAATTAAACTATAATTAATCAAAATTACAATATATCGGAGGTGTACTCATGACCAGAAAAGGAATCTTAGGTAGAAAAGTCGGAATGACTCAAGTTTTCACTGAAAACGGTGAATTAGTACCAGTTACTGTTGTAGATGTAACTCCAAACGTTGTTCTACAAACAAAATCAACTGAAACTGATGGATACAACGCTATCCAACTTGGTTACGAAGACAAACGTGATGTTTTAAGTAACAAACCAGAAAAAGGTCATGTAGCAAAAGCAAATACAAATCCTAAGCGCTTCATTAAAGAAATCAGAGATGTTGAGCTTAGCGATTACAATGTAGCAGACGAAATCAAGGCAGACATTTTTGAAGCCGGTGACATCGTAGATGTAACAGGTATCACAAAGGGTCATGGTTACCAAGGTAACATTCATAAGGATGGTCAAGCTAGAGGTCCTGAAACTCACGGTTCTAGATACCACCGTCGTCCTGGTTCACTTGGTGTAATTATCAACCGTGTTACTAAGGGTATGAAATTACCAGGTAGAATGGGTAACAAACAAGTTACTATTCAAAATCTTGAAGTAGTTAAGGCTGACGTTGACAACAACGTAATCCTAATTAAGGGTAACGTTCCTGGTGCCAACAAGTCATTCCTAACTGTTAAATCTGCAGCTCGCGGATCACAAAAATAAGAAAGGAGGAACCATAAATGACAAGCGTAGCATTATACAAACAAGATGGTAGCAAGAACGGAAACGTTGAATTAAACGATGAAATCTTTGCTATCGAACAAAACGACAGTGTTGTATTTGACGTTGTTTTGATGCAAAGAGCATCAATGCGCCAAGGTACACACGCTGTAAAGAACAGAAGCGCTGTTAGAGGTGGTGGTAAGAAGCCATGGCGTCAAAAGGGTACTGGACGTGCTCGTCAAGGTTCAATCCGTTCACCACAATGGCGTGGGGGTGGAATTGTCTTCGGACCAACTCCTCGTTCATACAGCTACCACTTACCAAAGAAGGTTAGCCGTCTAGCTATCAAGTCTGTTCTATCAGAAAAGGTTGCTAACGACAATTTCGTAGTTGTTGACTCATTAAGCTTCGATGCTCCTAAGACTAAAGACTTCTCAGAAGCACTAAACAAGCTAAATGCTTCAACTAAGACATTAGTAGTCTTGGAAGAAGACAACAAGAACGCTGTATTATCAGCTCGTAACCTAAAGAACGTTGAAATCGTTTCAGCTAAAGGTTTAAACACATTGAGCGTTGTAAACAGTGACAAGATTGTCATCACAAAGGCTGCTCTTTCTCAAGTAGAGGAGGTGCTCGCATAATGGAATCACGTGATATTATCCTACGTCCCGTTATTACAGAACAATCAACTGCTATGATGGACGAAAAGAAATACACTTTTGATGTTGACTTACGAGCAACTAAAACACAAGTGAAGAACGCAATTCAAGACATCTTTGATGTTAAAGTTGCAAATGTAAATATTATGAATCTTAAAGGTAAGCTAAAGCGCCAAGGTCGTTTCTCTGGTTACACTAAGAAGCGTCGTAAAGCGATCGTTACTTTATCAAACGATTCAAAAGAAATTAACTTATTTAGCAATAAATAAAATATCAATTTAGGAGGAAAACACCGTGGCTATTAAAAAATACAAGGCAACCAGTAATGGTCGTCGTAACATGACTAGCATTGACTACAGTGTTTTGACTACTTCAAAACCTGAAAAGTCATTATTGGCTCCTAAGTCACACACTGCTGGTCGTAACAACTATGGTCATATGACTGTTCGTCACCGTGGTGGTGGTAACAAGAATCAATACCGTATTATTGATTTCAAGCGTAACCATGACGACGTTGATGGTATCGTTAAGACTATCGAATACGATCCAAACCGTACTGCTAACATTGCGTTAGTTGTTTACACTGACGGTATCAAGTCATACATTCTAGCACCTAAGGGTCTAAAAGTTGGCGACAAGGTTCAATCAGGACCAAACGCTGATATCAAACCAGGTAATGCATTAGCATTGAAGGATATCCCTGTAGGTACAGTTATTCACAATATCGAATTAAAACCAGGTAAGGGTGGACAATTAGTTCGTTCTGCTGGTACTTCAGCTCAACTATTGGGTAAGGAAGGAAAATACGTACTAGTTCGTCTAGCATCAGGTGAAGTTCGTATGATTCTTTCAGTTAACCGTGCAACTATTGGTAGCATTGGTAACGAAGAACACTCATTAGTTAACATTGGTAAAGCTGGTCGTAACCGTTACAAGGGCCAACGTCCACACGTTCGTGGTTCTGTAATGAACCCTAACGATCACCCTCATGGTGGTGGTGAAGGTAAAGCTCCAGTTGGTTACCCATCACCATTATCACCATGGCACAAGAAGACTGTTGGTAAGAAGACTCGTAGTAAGAAGGCTCGTTCCAACAAGTTCATCGTTCGCCGTCGTAAGGGATCAAAGATGTAATAAACTAAGTTATACCTTCGGGTATACACTTCCCTATACTGATTTTGAAGAGGAGGTTTCATAATGTCTCGTAGTTTAAAAAAGGGACCTTTTGCCGATAAGCATCTTTTAAAGAAAATCGATGCTCAAAAAGACCAAGACAAGAAAGACGTAATCAAGACATGGTCACGTCGTTCAACAATCTTCCCTAGTTTCATTGGCTACACTATCGCTGTTTATGATGGAAGAAAGAACGTTCCAGTTTATATTCAAGAAGATATGGTAGGTCACAAACTAGGTGAATTCGTACCAACTCGTACTTTCCATGGACATGGAAACGACGATAAGAAAACTGTTTAAGCAAGGAGGATAACAAATGGCTGAACAAGTTACATCAGCAAAAGCTACTGCTAGAACTGTTCGCATTGCCGCACGTAAGGTCCGCCTTGTAGTTGATCTTATTAGAGGTAAAAGCGTTTCAGAAGCAGCTGCAATCTTGAAGTTCACTCCAAGAGGAGCTTCACCAGTTGTTTCAAAAGTTTTAATGTCAGCTGTAGCAAATGCAGAAAATAATTTTGATTTAGATCGTGAAGACTTGGTAGTAAGCGAAGTTTTTGTTAACGAAGGACCAACTTTAAAACGTTTCCGTCCAAGAGCAAAAGGTTCTGCTTCTCCAATCAACAAACGTACTAGTCATATCACAGTTGTAGTATCAGAAAAATAGGAGGGATTAGCCGTGGGTCAAAAAGTAAATCCTACTGGATTACGTGTCGGAGTTATTCGCGATTGGGACGCAAAATGGTACGCTGAAAAAGCTGATTTTGCTAACGATTTAAACGAAGACCTAAAAATCCGTGAATACATTAGTAAGAGACTCGCTGACGCTTCCGTATCAAGAGTTGTTATCGAACGTGCTGCAAAGCGTGTTAACGTTTCAATTCACACTGCTAAACCAGGTATGGTTATCGGTAAAGGCGGATCAGAAGTCGAAAATCTTCGTAAAGAATTAAACAATTTAACAGGTAAGAGAGTTCACATCAACATCATCGAAATCAAGAAACCTGATTTAGATGCAAAACTTGTTGGTGAAAACATTGCTCGTCAATTGGAAGGCCGTGTAGCATTCCGTCGTGCAATGCGTCAATCAATGCAACGCTCTCGTCGTGCCGGTGCTAAGGGTATCAAAACTCAAGTTGCTGGTCGTCTAAATGGTGCAGATATGTCACGTGTGGAAGCATACGCTGAAGGAACTGTTCCATTGCATACACTAAGAGCAGACATCGATTACGCTTGGGAAGAAGCTCACACTACTTACGGATCAATTGGTGTAAAAACTTGGATCTACCGTGGTGAAGTTTTACCACAAGCAGTTAACGATGCTCAAGAAAACGATAAAGGAGGGAAATAAACATGCTAGTACCAAAACGTGTTAAGTTCCGTCGTGAACACCGTGGTAAGTTACGTGGTCATTCAAAGGGTGGAAACACTGTTTCATTCGGTGAATTTGGTTTACAATCAATCGATTCACATTGGATCACTAACCGTCAAATCGAAGCTTGTCGTATTGCTATGACAAGACATATGAAGCGTGGTGGGAAAGTTTGGATTAAGATTTTCCCTCACAAGTCATACACTGAAAAAGGTGTAGGTGTTCGTATGGGTAATGGTAAAGGTTCTCCAGCAGGATGGGTTGCTCCAGTTAAACGTGGAAAAGTCCTATTCGAAGTTGGTGGAGTTTCTGAAGAAGTTGCTCTAGAAGCTTTACGTTTAGCTTCAGCTAAACTTCCTGTTCGAACAAAGATTATTAAACGTGAGGAAGTAGGTGGCGAATCAAATGAAGGCTAAAGAAATTAATGAACTAACCACTGCTCAAATGCATGAAAAAGAACAAAGCTACAAAGAAGAACTATTCAACCTTCGTTTTCAATTAGCTACTGGTCAATTGGAAAACACTGCAAGATTGAAGCAAGTTCGTAAGAACATTGCACGTATCAAAACTGCTTTGCGTCAACAAGAACTAAACAAATAGAATACGATAGGAGGTCAATGTAATATGGAACGTAATATGCGTAAGGTCTACAGAGGCCGTGTTGTTTCAGACAAGATGGATAAAACCATCACTGTTGTTGTTGAAACTTACAAAACACATCCTACTTACGGAAAACGTGTTAAGTACTCAAAGAAGTACAAGGCTCATGATGAAAACAATGAAGCTAAAATGGGCGATGTTGTAGAAATTATGGAAACACGTAAGCTATCAGCTACTAAGAATTTCCGTCTAGTTAATATCGTTGAAAAAGCTGTTATTATCTAACATAAGAATTTTATCGTATTCTGAGTAAATACCGGAAGGAGGGTATTAGCTAATGATTCAACAAGAAAGTCGTTTGAAAGTTGCTGATAACTCAGGTGCTCGTGAACTTTTAACTATTAAAGTTTTAGGTGGATCAAGCAGAAGATATGCAGGTATCGGTGATATCATTGTTGCTACTGTTAAACAAGCAACACCAGGTGGCGTTGTCAAAAAGGGTGACGTTGTTAAGGCTGTAATCGTAAGAACTAAGTCAGTATCACGTCGTGCAGATGGTTCATACATCCGTTTCGATGAAAATGCTGCCGTACTTGTTCAAGATGATAAAAGTCCAAAGGGAACTCGTATTTTCGGACCAGTTGCACGTGAACTACGTGACAACGAATTCATGAAGATCGTTTCTCTAGCCCCTGAAGTACTTTAATTAATCAATGTCAACCAAGGAGGTGCCAAGAAATGTTTATTAAAACCGGTGACAAAGTTCGCGTTATTAGTGGTAAGGATAAAGGTAAAGAAGGTACTGTTACCAAGACTATCGCTTCAAAAGATCGCGTAATCGTTGAAGGCATTAACATTGTTAAGAAACATCAAAAAGCTTCACAAGCTAACCCACAAGGTGGCATTAATGAAGTTGAAGCTCCTATTCATGTTTCAAACGTTATGTTAATTGACCCATCAACTAACGAACCAACTAAGGTTGGATTCAAAATTGAAAATGGTAAGAAAGTTCGTATTTCTAAAAAATCAAACAAATCAATCGATTAAAATTTAATTGAAAGGAGGATACCTTTCCATGTCAAACCGTTTACAAGAAAAGTACAAAAATGAAATTACAAAAGCATTAGTTGAAAAGTTTAACTACTCTTCAGTTATGCAAGCTCCAAAAATTGAAAAGATCGTTCTAAACATGGGTGTTGGTGACGCTGTTACTAACGCTAAGAACTTAGACGAAGCTGTTTCAGAATTAACTCTAATTTCTGGTCAAAAACCTCTAGTAACTAAGGCTAAGAAATCAATCGCCGGCTTCCGTTTACGTGAAGGTATGTCAATTGGTGCCAAAGTTACTCTACGTGGTGAACGTATGTATGACTTCTTAGACAAGTTAGTTAACGTTTCATTACCACGTGTTCGTGATTTCCATGGTGTTAACAACCGTTCATTCGACGGTCGTGGTAACTACACTCTAGGTATTCGTGAACAATTAATTTTCCCAGAAATTAACTACGATAACGTTAACCGTGTACGTGGATTAGACATCGTTATTGTTACAACTGCTAACACTGACGAAGAATCCAAAGAATTGTTAACTCAATTCGGTATGCCATTTGCAAAATAATAGGAGGGTATAAATAATATGGCTAGAAAAGCATTAGTTGTAAAAAGTGAACGTCCTGCTAAATTCTCAACAAGAAATTACACTCGTTGCGAACGCTGTGGTAGACCTCATTCAGTTTACAAGAAGTTTCATTTATGCCGTCTATGCATCAGAGATCTTGCGCACAAAGGCCAAATCCCTGGTATGAAGAAGGCAAGTTGGTAAAATTAACTATAATTAGATAGGAGGTCTACGTTAATGTCCATGACAGATCCAATCGCTGACTTATTAACTAGAATTCGTAACGCCAACATGGCTCGTCACGATTCAGTTGAAGTTCCAGCTTCAAAAATCAAAAACAACATTGCTGAAATCTTAAAACGTGAAGGTTTCGTTCGCGATGTTGAATACGTTGAAGACGACAAACAAGGCGTTATCCGCGTATTCCTAAAATATGGTAAGAACAATGAACGTGTTATCACTGGTTTGAAGCGTATTTCAAAACCTGGTCTACGTTCATACGTAAAATCTGATTCAATTCCTAAGGTATTAAATGGTTTAGGTATTGCAATTATCTCAACTTCTGAAGGTGTTATCACTGATAAAGAAGCTCGTGCTAAAAAAATTGGTGGAGAAGTATTAGCTTACATTTGGTAATACTTTTTGCTTGAATTGGAGGTGTAATGAAATGAGTCGTATTGGTTACAGAAAGATTGTTTTACCTGAAGGTGTTGAATTATCAACTGAAGGTAACAACGTAACTGTTAAAGGTGCTAAGGGTTCACTAACTCGTGAATTCTCACCAATTATCAAGATGAACGTTAATGATAACGTTGTAACTTTTGAACCAGCAGTTAGATACGATAACAAGACCCGTGCAATGCACGGTACTATGCGTGCTAACTTAAACAACATGGTTGAAGGTGTATCAAATGGTTTTACTAAGACACTTAAGCTAGTCGGTGTTGGTTACCGTGCTCAAGCTAAAGGTTCTGTCCTAGAATTAAACGTTGGTTACTCCAACCCTGTTGAAATGGAAATCAATGATGATCTTAAGGTTGAAACTCCAGATAGTTTAACTATTACTGTCAGCGGTATCAACAAAGAACACGTTGGTGACTTTGCAGCTCGTGTTCGTGCTGTTCGTTCACCTGAACCTTACAAGGGTAAAGGTATTCGTTACGAAAACGAAGTTGTTCGTCGTAAGGAAGGTAAGACAGGTAAGTAATGAGTTAAATCTCATTGCTTAACTATTTTAATTAATATTTAAGAGGTGACTATTTTGATTAATAAACCAGATAAAAACAAGACACGTCAACGTCGTCACTTGCGTGTCCGTAACAAAATCTCTGGTACTGCTGTGTGCCCACGTTTGAACGTTTACCGTTCTAACAAAAACATCTACGCTCAAGTTATTGATGACGTAGCGGGTGTTACGCTTGCTAGTGCCTCAACTCTAGACAAAGAAGTTAACGGTTCAAACAAGACTGAACAAGCATCATCTGTTGGTGCTTTAGTTGCCAAACGTGCCGTTGAAAAAAATGTTAAAAATGTTGTTTTCGACCGTGGTGGTTACTTATACCATGGACGTGTACAAGCTCTTGCTGAAGCTGCACGTGAAAACGGACTAGAATTTTAATAAAAGGAGGAATAACCGCAATGGCTGAATTTATTGATCCAAATAAATTAGAACTTGAAGATACTGTCGTATCAATCAACCGTATTACTAAGGTTGTTAAAGGTGGACGTCGTCTACGTTTTGCTGCTTTAGTTGTTGTTGGTGATAGAAATGGTCACGTCGGATTCGGTACTGGTAAAGCTCAAGAAGTTCCAGATGCTATCCGTAAGGCTGTTGAAGATGGTCGTAAGAACTTAATTAGTGTTCCTAAGGTTGGTACTACTATTCCTCATGAAATTATCGGTACTTATGGTGGTGGTAAGATCATGTTAAAACCTGCTGAAGAAGGTTCTGGTGTTGCCGCTGGTGGTGCCGTTCGTTCAGTTATGGAATTAGCTGGTATTGACGATGTTACAAGTAAGCGTTTAGGTTCAGATACTCCAATCAATGCTATTCGTGCTACTTTTGAAGGACTAAAAGCATTGAAGAGTGCAGAAAAAGTTGCTACTTTACGTGGCGTTTCTGCTCAACATTTAGCAGAATAAGGAGGGGTTAGAAGATGGCTCAATTAAAGATTACTTTAACTCACAGTGCAGAACACCGTCTCCCCAAACAACGTAAAATTGTTAAGGCGCTAGGTTTAGGTCGTATTAACAGTACTGTTGTTAAACCTGACAACGAAGCAACTCGTGGAGCATTGTTCCATATCGCACACTTAGTTAAAGTTGAACAAGTTAAGTAATAAATAACAAGGAGGTGCACTTCAAATGAAATTACATGAATTAAAAGCTGCCGAAGGTTCACGTTCATCAAGACAACGTCTAGGTCGTGGATTAGGAAGTAAAGGTAAGACTTCTGGTCGTGGACAAAAGGGTCAAAAGGCTCGTAGTAAGACACGTGTTGGATTCGAAGGGGGCCAAATGCCTTTCTACCGTAGAATTCCTAAGCGTGGTTTCACTAACATTAACCGTAAGGAATACGCTATCGTTAACTTATCTACTTTAGATCAATTTGACGACGGTGTTGAAGTTACACCAGAAACTTTAATGGAAGCTGGTATCGTTAAGAGTGCCAAGGATGGAATTAAGATTCTAGGTAACGGTGAACTTAACAAGAAGCTAACTGTTAAGGCTAACAAATTTTCTGATGCTGCTAAATCAGCCATCGAAAATGCTGGCGGTAAGATCGAGGTGATCTAGATGCTATCAGCCTTGAAAAACGCTTTTAAGGTAAAAGATATTAGAAATAAAATCATGTTTACTTTGGGAGTATTGATTGTTTTTAGATTAGGTGCTTATATTACAGTTCCTGGTATAAATGCTAAAGCACTCCAAAGCGTTGCTTCATCTGGCTTGGTTAGCATTTTAAACACCTTTAGTGGTGGTGGATTAACTAACTATTCACTATTTGCTATGGGTGTTTCACCATATATTACTGCGCAAATCATCGTTCAACTATTACAAATGGACATCGTTCCTCGTTTTGTTGAATGGAGCAAACAAGGTGACGTGGGTAGACGTAAGTTGAACCAAGTTACCAGAATACTTACAGTATTTCTTGCTTTCGTGCAGTCTATTGGAATTACAGCCGGATTTAACACTTTAAGCAGTTTGAACCTTGTTCAAAATCCTGGTCCTGCTACTTATTTGAGTATCGGTTTAATTTTAACCGGTGGTTCAATGTTAACAACTTGGATGGGTGACATGATTACTGATCGTGGTATCGGTCAAGGTGTTTCAATGATCATCTTCGCCGGTATTATCGCAAGAATTCCTACAGGAGTTCAACAATTATATAAGGAATACATCGTTGGAGATACTTCTTCACAATTATGGCCTTCTATTTTATTCTTAGCAGCGCTATTCGTTGTAATTCTAATAATTGTTACTTTTGTTACCTGGTTCCAACAAGCTGAACGTAGGATTCCAATTCAATATACTAGAAGAGAAACAGGCGCGGGTGACAATAGTTACCTACCTTTAAAGGTTAACGTTGCCGGTGTTATTCCTGTTATCTTCGCCAGTTCGTTTATCTCAACACCACAAGCAATCTTGCTTTTCTTTGCAGGTAAACATTCTGGTGATGGTTGGTACCAAGTATTGAGTAACGTATTTAATATGCAAACTCTTTCAGGTGCTACCTTATACACTGTATTAATTGTTGTCTTTACATTCTTTTACGCTTTTGTTCAAGTTAACCCTGAAAAACTTTCAGAAAACTTGCAAAAACAAGGAAGCTATATTCCAGGTGTTTGGCCAGGAAATGGAACTCAAACTTACGTATCAAAAGTCTTAATGAGACTTAGCGTAGTTGGAGCCCTATTCCTAGGAATTGTTGCTTTAATTCCTTTAATTGCACAAAACGTTTGGAGCTTAGACGAATCCATCGGTTTAGGTGGTACTAGTTTACTAATTGTTGTTGGTGTTGCCATCGAAACAATTAGACAAATTCGTGGTTTAATGATGAAACAAGAATATGTTGGATTCATTCAATCACCTCGTCCAAATGATTTATAAAAGTGTGAATGGAGGTAATTAAATATGTCAATGAACTTAATCTTAATGGGGCTTCCTGGAGCTGGTAAAGGTACACAAGCTGAATCCATTATTGAAAATTATGGTATTCCACATATCTCTACTGGAGATATCTTTCGTGCCGCTATAAAAGACCAAACTGAAATGGGATTAAAGGCAAAACAATATATTGACAAAGGGAACTTGGTTCCTGATGATGTAACATGTGGAATTGTTAAAGATCGTCTTGCACAAGACGATACTAAAAAAGGATATATGTTAGACGGTTTTCCTAGAACTATCGAACAAGCAAATGCTTTACAAGAAATTTGTGAAGAGCTTGATCGTCCATTGGATGCTGTTATAAATATTGACGTTGACCCTAAAGTTCTTGTTGATCGACTTTCTGGTAGATTTATTTGTAAGAACTGTGGTGCCACTTACCACAAGCTATACAAAATGCCAAAAGTTGAAAATACTTGTGATATTTGTGGTGGCCATGAATTTTATCAACGTAGTGATGACAAGCCTGAAACAGTTAAGAATCGTTTAGATGTAAACATCAAGATGAATACACCATTAATTGATTTTTACAAAAAACGTGATTTATTATTCACTGTTGATGGTGGTCAAGATATTGATGATGTTACTAAAGACATTGACAAAATACTTAAGCAATTCAAGTAATTGCTTCTGCGGCTAGCATTTGTTGCTGGAAGTATGTTTGTGTGATAAACTAACCCATATGTATTTGCGATTAGCTACATGGCGGTCTTTGTCGATAATATCTTGGCATTTGGCTACCTTTATGTAGTAATCGTATTTTTCGAGGAGGAAAATTCTTTGTCTAAAGATAATGTTATTGAAATTGAAGGTAAGGTTAGCGAAACCTTACCAAATGCTATGTTTCGTGTTGAACTAGAAAATGGTCACGAAATTTTAGCTCACGTTTCCGGTAAAATCAGAATGCATTACATTCGTATTTTACCTGGTGATCGTGTCACAGTTGAAATGTCACCATATGATTTAAGCAAGGGACGTATTACTTACCGTTATAAGTAAGGATACTGTCTTGAAGTATAGGAGGGTTATATAATGAAGGTTCGTCCATCAGTAAAACCAATGTGTGAAAATTGTAAAGTAATTAAGAGAAAAGGCCGTGTTATGGTCATTTGCTCAAATCCAAAACATAAACAAAGACAAGGTAAGTAATTTTATATAAACAGGAGGTGTGTTTGAATGGCTCGTATCGCCGGAATTGATTTACCACGTGATAAGCGTATCGTTATTGGTCTAACTAGCATCTTTGGAATCGGTCAAAGCAGAGCTGCTGAAATCCTTTCAAAGGCTGGCGTTTCAGAAGATGTTCGTGTTCGTGATCTAACTCCAGACCAAGAAGATAAAATCCGTGAAGTTGTTGACAATTACAAAATTGAAGGTGACTTACGTCGTGAAGTAAGAATGAATATCAAGAAGCTTCAAGAAATTGGTTCTTACCGTGGAATGCGTCACCGTCGTGGTTTACCTGTTAGAGGTCAACACACAAAGAACAACGCCCGTACTCGTAAGGGTAAAAAAGTAACTATTGCTGGTAAGAAAAAATAATAAATAAAGGAGGTTAGTAAATCATGGTTCAAAAGAAAGGTTCTCGTAAGCGTAGAGTAAAGAAGAACATCGAATCTGGTGTTGCTCACATTCACTCTACTTTTAATAACACATTAGTTATGATTACCGACATGCAAGGTAATGCAATTGCTTGGTCATCTGCTGGTGCTTTAGGATTCCGTGGAAGTCGTAAATCAACTCCATTTGCTGCCCAAATGGCTTCAGAAGCCGCTGCTAAGACAGCTATGGAACATGGTATGAAGACTGTTGAAGTTGCTGTTAAAGGTCCTGGTTCAGGTCGTGAATCAGCTATCCGTGCACTTCAATCAACTGGTTTAGAAGTTGCTGCTATTCGTGATGTTACTCCAGTTCCACATAATGGATCTCGTCCTCCAAAGCGTCGTAGAGTTTAATTTATTCTCATCTCTGTATGATGGACTAATTAATATTTAACTCAGAGCGTTTTGAAAGGGGTAGAAGATAAGAATGATTGAATTTGAAAAACCTAATATTCATAAGATTGATGAAACTGATAATTATGGAGAAGTTGTTGTTGAACCACTAGAACGTGGATACGGAACAACTCTTGGAAACTCGTTGCGTAGAATTTTACTTTCATCTTTACCTGGTGCAGCCGTAACTAGCATTCAAATTGATGATGTTTTACATGAATTTTCTACAGTACCTGGTGTTGTAGAAGACGTAACTCAAATTATTTTAAATGTTAAGAAGATTTCATTGAAGTTGGATGCCGAAGATGGCGAAGACAAAGAAATGGAAATCAATGTTACAGGTCCAGCTCAAGTAACTGCTGGAGACATTCAGGCTGATGGTGATGTAACTGTCTTAAATCCAGACTTACACATCGCTACAGTTGCTGAAGGTTCTACATTCCACATGAGAATGACTGCAAACAAGGGTCGCGGATATGTTTCTGCTGATGAGAATAAGGCTCGTAATGATGGAATGCCAATCGGTGTCTTACCAGTTGATTCCATTTATACCCCAATCGAACGTGTTAATTATCAAGTTGAAAACGCACGTGTTGGTCAAAGATCTGACTTTGATAAGCTAACTCTTGACGTTTGGACTGATGGTTCCATCACTCCTAGTGAAGCAATTAGTTTAGCAGCCAAGATTCTAAACGACCATCTTGCTATGTTTGTTGATCTTACCGATGAAGCCAAGAACACTGAAGTTATGGTTGAAAAGGAAGAAACACACAAAGAAAAGATGCTTGAAATGACAATTGAAGAATTGGACTTATCAGTTCGTTCATACAACTGTTTGAAGCGTGCAGGAATCAACACTGTTCAAGAATTAACCAACAAAAGCGAAGCAGACATGATGAAGGTTCGTAACTTAGGACGTAAGTCACTTGTTGAAGTAAAGAATAAGTTAGAAGCCCTTGGATTGTCATTGCGTAAAGAAGATTAGTATAAAGGAGGATATCCATTTATGAGTTACCGTAAATTACAACGTACTAGTGCACACCGTCGTTCATTACTACGTAACCTAACTACTGACTTGTTAGTAAACGGTGAAATTAAGACCACTGAAGCTCGTGCTAAAGAAGTACGCTCAACTGCTGAAAAGATGATTACTCTTGGTAAGCGTGGAGATCTTCATGCTCGTCGTCAAGCTGCAGCATTCCTACAAAACGTAGTTGCTGACGCTAAAGAAGATGGTGATGACGTAACTGTTACTACTGCATTACAAAAGCTATTTGATGAAATTGCTCCTAAGTATGCAGAACGTAATGGTGGTTACACTCGTATTCTAAAGACTATGCCTCGTCGTGGTGACGGTGCATCAATGGTTATTTTACAATTAGTTGATTAATTAATCGTAAACTTAATTAAATAGTAACAACAAATCACTAGGGCTATTGATATAAAGCGTTATGATGATGGGCAAGCCCCAAGTCTAGCTTGAATGGAGCTTTGCTTCGCATCAATAGCCTATTAGTGATTTTTTTATACATAATTTTAAACGGGGTGAATGAAGTGTCTAGTAAGATTATCAATGTATCAAACCTAAAATTTAAATATACTGATTCAACCAACTTTGCTGTAAATGATTTATCCTTTGATATTAATGAAGGTGAATGGGTATCCATTATCGGAAAAAACGGTAGTGGAAAATCAACACTAATTAGCTTACTAGATGGTTTATTAAAGGCCCAAAGTGGCAGTATCAAAGTTGATGGAATTGAATTAAACGAAGATACTGTTAATGACATAAGGGATAGAATTGGAATTGTTTTCCAAGATCCTAACAATCAATTTGTGGCATCAACAGTTCAAGACGATATCGCATTTGGTTTAGAAAACAGAAACATGCCACAAGACAAGATGAAGACTGCCGTCGAAAAGGCATTAACCGACGTTGATATGCTGGACTATTCTGAAAAGGACCCAACCAGATTATCAGGTGGACAAAAGCAACGTGTTGCCATTGCAGGGATTCTAGCCATGAATCCTAAGATTATTATCTTGGATGAGGCCACTAGCATGTTGGATCCAAAAGCAAAGTACTTAATAACAAATTTGATTAATGAGGTTAGAACAAAGTATAATTTAACTGTATTATCGATTTCACACGATATTAACGAAATCGAAAAATCAGATCGTACGATTCTAATTCGTGACGGTAAGATGGTACTAGATACCACTCCACAAAAGCTATTCACTGAATTAGACAATGTCGAGGAATATGGTTTGAAGCTACCTTTCTCAGAACAATTACGTTTGAGATTGAAGGAAGAGGGCTTTGATATTTCTGATGACTATTTGAATGACGAGGAGATTGTAGAATGGATAACGCAATATTATTCAAAAATGTAAGCCACGTATATCAAGAAAACACGCCATTAGAATTTCATGCTCTAGAAGATGTCTCATTGAAGATAAAGAGTGGTTCTTTTGTTTCAATTATTGGTAAGACTGGTAGTGGGAAATCGACATTGATTAAACACATTAATGCCTTATTAAAACCAACTAGTGGAAGTGTCACGATTGGCGATAAGGAAATCACAAGTCATACCAATAACAAGCATCTAAAACCACTTCGTCAAAAGATTGGAATGGTCTTCCAGTTTCCAGAACAACAATTGTTTGCGGAAACAGTGGAGGAAGACATTGCATTTGGTCCAAGTAATTTTGGTGTGACCGGAGACGAATTAAACGATACTGTGATGCATGCAGCTGAATTGGTTCATTTAGACCACGACCTATTGAAGAAGTCACCATTTGATTTATCGGGTGGTCAAAAGAGAAGGGTAGCAATCGCTGGAGTCCTAGCAATGAACCCAGAAATTCTTGTGTTGGATGAACCAACCGCTGGTTTAGATTTAGAGGGACAACAATACATTCTCGACTTAATTAGAAGACTTAATCGAGAAGAAAACATGACAATCGTTTTAGTCAGTCACCAAATGGATGACGTCGCTAAGTACTCTGATCGAGTAGTCGTGATGAGTGGCGGTAAGGTTGTAAAAAAATGTTATCCGGACGAACTATTCACTGATGTGGATTTCTTGAACAAGTATGATTTGCAAGTACCTGAGACTGTTAAGATTACCAAGGATTTGGCTGATAAAGGTGTAACACTAGATAAGTTATCTTTAGACGCGGACGAATTAATTAACGGCATCATTAATAAATTAAGGAATGAAGATAAGGATGAATAACTTTATATTTGGAAGATACCTTCCTGGTAACTCACTAATTCATAAAATGAATCCAGCCGCCAAGATGTTAATCGCATTTGCCTATATCATCATGGTTTTCTTTGCCAACAATTTAATTACATACGTCGTGATGGCAACCACTGTGTTGGTATTCGTCTTGTTATCAAAGTGTCCTTTTGGATACTTCATCAAGGGATTAATGCCAATGCTGTGGGTGATTATCTTCACAGTCATGATTCAGGTATTCTTTGGATCAGGTGGCCACGTTTACTTTTCATGGGGAATTGTTAAACTAACAAGTTATGGAATTTTAAACGCAGTCGTATTAACGATTCGTTTTATGCTAATTATTGCGATGTCGACTGTGTTGACACTAACAACATCACCACTTGAAATTTCACAAGGTATTAGTGCGCTATTAAAGCCACTAAATCGATTTAAATTCCCTGTTGAAACTTTCTCTTTGATGATTTCAATCTCATTGAGATTTGTGCCAACCTTAACGGATGAAACTAAATTAATCATGGATGCACAACGTTCTCGTGGTGTCGACTTCGGTGATGGGGGATTAATCAAACGTGTTAAGGCGTTTGTCCCATTATTGATACCTTTGTTTGTCAGTGCATTCAAGCATGCTGATGATTTAAGTATTGCGATGGAAGCAAGGGGATATCAAACTAACAAGGAACGTTCTCACTTCCATACATTTAAATGGAAACCAAATGATTTTGTATGCATGCTATTAATTTTAGTCATGGCGATAGTTATATTTATATATAGGAGTTAGATAATAGAAATGTCATATCGTTATAAAATCACGATGGCTTATGATGGGACCGATTTTTACGGTTTTCAACGTCAGCCAAAGAAAAGAACCATCGAAGGAATATTAACCAAGATTGTTAATAAGATGGCCAAAAATCCGGAGCCAGCAATTACCGTTTATGGATCCGGTAGAACAGACGCAGGGGTTCATGCATTAGGACAGGTCGCTCATTTTGACTTTCCATACGACCTGCCTGAAGAAAACATGCTAAAGGCATTGAACAGCATGCTACCTTTGGATGTTCAAATTAAAAAGGTAGAAAAAGTGCCAAGTGACTTTCATGCTAGATACGATGTATCAGGAAAGCGATACATGTATCGAATGGATATGGGTGAATTCCGTAATCCATTCAAACGCAGGTATACAGCTCAATGGAGATTCCCGGTTGATATCGACAAGATTAACATTGCGCTAAAAGACCTGATTGGTGAACATGACTTTACTAGTTTTGTTGCCTCAGGTTCATCAGCTAGAACCAATGTCAGAACCATCTACGAAGCAAAATGTCGAATTGATGAAAAAGAAAATGAATTGATATTCGAATTTTACGGTAATGGTTTCCTATATAACATGGTTAGAATCATGGTAGGGGTATTAGTTGAAATTGGTTCTGGTTCAAGGGATGTACATGATATTTTAAGACTATATGAAGTTAAGGATCGTACTGAAGCAAGAAGAACTGTTCCCGCTAGCGGACTGTACTTAAAACATGTATACTATGAGGGAGATGATCCTGCTCATCCTACAAAACTACCTCATCATCAAAGATGATTTTAGGTTGACTTTATAATTAAAAAATTGTAGTATAAAGCATGGTATTGTTTGCCCCACAATAAGCCCCGGAAACTTATATTGGTGTCGAACAAACACAGAAACATGGAGGAAGATTAAAGTGCGTACAACATATATGGCAAAACCAGGTGAAGTAGAACGCAAGTGGTACATCATTGACGCAACTGATATCAGTTTAGGTCGTCTATCAACTGTCGTTGCTTCTATTTTACGAGGAAAAAACAAGCCAACATTTACACCTCATGTAGATACTGGCGATAACGTTATTGTTATTAATGCTTCAAAAGTTGCATTAACAGGTCGTAAAGCTAGCGATAAGCTATACTCCCACCACACAGGTTATTTAGGTGGTCTAAAACAAAAAACTGCTGGTCAAATGTTAAATGATACTCCAGACAAGTTAGTTGAAACATCAGTTAAAGGTATGCTACCAAGTGGTACATTAGCTCACAAGCAATTACTACACTTACACGTATACGCTGATGCTAACCATGCTCACGAAGCACAAAACCCTGAAGTATTAGACATTAATAACCTAATTTAAGGAGGAAACTTAATTGGCTCAAGTACAATATCGCGGCACAGGCCGTCGTAAAGACTCAGTAGCCCGAGTAATTTTAGTACCCGGTACTGGTAAAGTTGTTATGAACAAAAAGGATATTGAAGATTACATTCCATTCCCTAACTTAAGAGCAGTGGTAATGCAACCATTCAATGTTACTGAAACATCAGGTAACTACGATGCTTTAATCAATGTTAACGGTGGTGGTTTCTCAGGACAAGCTGGTGCAGCTCGTCACGGAATCGCTCGTGCATTGCTAGAAGTAGATCCTGACTTCCGTGCTTCATTAAAGAGTGCCGGTTTATTAACTCGTGACGCTCGTATGAAAGAACGTAAGAAACCAGGTCTTAAGAAAGCTCGTAAAGCTGGTCAATTCTCAAAACGTTAAGATACACTTATCTTTCTGTTTTCAAAAGGACTTCCCGTGTGGAAGTTCTTTTTTTATACATAAGTGGACTTATTAATTAAAATAGTGTTTAATATTCAATGTCGTTTTATATGAAAGAAAAAAATCTCAAAGAGGAGATGATGATCATTAGAAATAAGGCTTACAAGATGAACATCTTATCCGTGTTTATCGCAATAATTATCATACAAACAAGTATTCCTGGATTGGGAAACATTCCAATTGGACCACTTAGCGTTACTATTATTCCAATTACAGTTGTACTAGCTGCGATTCTTCTTGGAACCAAAGATGGAGCAATTGTTGGTGGTATTTGGGGATTAATCACCTTTATCCGAGCATTCTGGTGGCCAACTAGTCCGTTAGCAATTTACGTATTTACTAACCCAATAGTTTCTATTCTACCTAGAATCTTGGTTGGATTAGTGGCAGGACTTATTTTTACGCATCTATACAAGCCTAACAAGCCATATCGTATGTACATGGCAATAACTGGATTTGTTAGTTCACTAGTTAACACAGTCGTGTTATTAGGCTTGGTCTATGTATTCTATCGTGGGGATGCATTTAACATTTATCACATTAACGTTGATCAACTACTACCATACTTATTATTTGTAGCTGCAACTAATGGTTTAATTGAAGCAATTCTATCAGCAGCATTGGTACCGGTAATAGGTTCACCATTATTAAGAATACGAAAAAAAAGCACCGATGACTAATGTCATCAGTGCTTTTTTATTATTTTTCTTCGTCTTCAGTGGCTTCACTATCTTTGTTTTTACCCTTGGAGTTGTGAGGTCCTTCTTTAACCATGGTGATATTCTTGTTGTTAATAACAATCTTTCCGTGATATTTGTCCTCTAATGCAGGATCGGTAGTTTGAAAACCAATCATGTATGAGTTGTTGTATCCTTTTTCAATGATTCCTTGGAATTTCTTCTTTTCTAGCATGAATGATACTTGATCACCAATATCAAAAGGTGATTTGTCATTGCTTGTTAATTTATCTTTTACCAAAAGCATACATCTCCTAACTTATACCTTAAAATTACAGAAAAATGAGTCATTTGTCAATTAAACAATATTTAAGTTAAAATTTGATTTTCTTTTTTTTAGTGAATAGTTTAGAATATTAAATAATATAAGGAGAGATTCTGTGAGTAAAAGAAGATATCGAAAAAGAAGAAAGAAGAAAACATCTAACTTTGGATGTCTTATTTTTATTTTAATCGTTGGAGTGCTGTTATTCGCAGGCGGGATGAAGATATTTGATCGCATTTACACGTATGATTCATATACACAACAGAATGTGTTAAAGAAGCATCGTAAGTTTATCAATGCCTTATTACCGGCCGCAAATGATGTGCAAAGACGTTACAACATCCTAGTTAGTATCAGTCTGGCCCAAGCAATCCTTGAGTCAAACTGGGGAACTAGTCAATTATCTAGTCAATATAATAACTTATACGGTGTTAAAGCGTCTGGAAACCAGCCATCGGTGAATCTTTCTACCCAAGAGTTCGTAAACGGCCAATTTATCACCATCACAGGTCGTTTTAGAGTATATAACAGTTGGTCCGAGTCAGTCGAAAGCCACGCGTTATTGCTCGTAAATGGGACTGATTGGAACCCAAATCAGTATAAGGATGTAATTGATTCAGATAATTACGTTGCTGCTGCTAAGGGGCTACAAGTTGACGGATATGCGACTGATCCAACTTATCGCAATAAGATTATTGAGATCATCCGTAAATACAAGCTATATCAATATGATAAACAAACTACCACTACAGGAGGAACATCAAATGAAACTACTGGAAGATAAGATTAAAGAAGTCGGACGTGTATTACCTGGGGATGTATTAAAAGTTGATGCATTTCTAAACCATCAGGTTGATCCTAAATTGATGGCTGAAATGGGTAAGGAATTTGCCAGACTATTTAAGGACGACAACATTACTAGAATCGTAACTGTTGAATCTTCTGGAATTGCTCCTGCAGTAATGGCTGGATTGTACATGGATGTACCAGTTGTCTTTGCTAGAAAACACAAAAGTTTAACACTAACAGATGACGTATATACTAGTGAGGTATATTCATACACTAAACAAACCAGCAACCAAATTAGTATCGATAAAAGATTTATTCAACCAAATGACCGTTTACTAATCATTGATGATTTCTTAGCCAATGGCCAAGCCGTTCAAGGATTATTGGATGTAGCTAAGCAAGCTAATGTATCAGTTAATGGAATTGGTATCGTAATTGAAAAGTCATACCAAAAGGGCCACGAGTTGATTGAAAAGACAGGGATTCATCTAGAGTCTCTTGCGAAAATTAAATCACTAGATAACGACAAAGTCACTTTTGTAGAAGATTAAAAAGCGTCGGCATAATTTGCCGACTTTTTTATTTGGTGCTAAATGAAAATATGCCCAGCTATGATATAATTAAGCTATATATAAATTTGAGAGGATTGTGTTTTTTGTGCCAGTAAACGATTTAATTTCAGGAATGAATGATAAACAAAAAGAAGCAGTATTATGTACCGAAGGTCCTCTATTGATAATGGCCGGTGCAGGTAGTGGTAAGACCCGTGTCTTAACCCATCGCATTGCTTACTTAATCGAAGAAAAAAACGTATTGCCATGGAATATCCTAGCAATTACTTTTACCAATAAAGCAGCTCGTGAAATGAAAGAACGTGTTTCTAACCTACTAGATTACGGTGGAAACGACGTTTGGATTTCTACTTTCCATGCTCTATGTGTCAGAATTTTAAGAAGACACATTGATAAGATTGGTTTTAACCGTGCATTTACCATTGCCGGTAGTAGTGAACAAAGAACCTTGGTAAAGAGAATTCTAAAGGATTTTGATATTGATCCTAAGAAGAACGACCCAAGAGCAATTCTTTCAGCTATTTCAAACGCTAAAAATGATTTATTAGATCCAATTCAATACAGTGAATCAATCGACCACAACAGTCCATTTGAAGAAACTGTATCTAAGGTTTATGACGAATACCAAAAACGTCTTCACGGAAACCAAGCATTGGACTTTGATGATTTAATCATGTTAACCATCCAATTGTTTGAATCCGACAAGGAAACATTGGAATACTACCAAAACAAATTCCAATACATTCACGTCGATGAATACCAAGATACCAACGAAGCTCAATACAAACTAGTTACTATGCTTGCTAAGAAGTACAGAAACATCTGTGTTGTTGGGGATTCTGATCAAAGTATCTACGGTTGGCGTGGTGCCAACATGAACAACATCTTGAACTTCCAAGATGACTACAACGATGCCCACACAACATTACTTGAACAAAACTACCGTTCAACTAAGAACATCTTAAGTGCTGCTAACGACGTTATTCAAAACAACGTTGCTAGAAAGGCCAAAAACCTTTGGACTGAAAACAAAGAAGGGGACAAGGTTTCATACTACCGTGGCCAAAGCGAAATTGATGAAGCACGTTTCGCAGTTACCCAAATTCAAAAGATTATGGATGAAAAGCATTACTCATACAATGATTTTGCTATCCTATACCGTACCAACGCTCAATCACGTATCATTGAAGAAACACTTCTAAAATCGAACATTCCATACAACATTGTTGGTGGACACAAGTTCTACGACCGAAAGGAAATCCAAGACATCTTGGCTTACCTAACACTAGTCGCTAACCCAAGTGATTCAATGAGTTTAGAACGTATCATCAATGAACCTAAACGTGGAATTGGTGCATCAAGTGTTGATAAACTAAGAATTTTCGCCGGTGAAAACGGTTGGTCAATGCTAGAAGCTGCCAAGAACGTTGATTTAAACAACACACTTTCAAGTCGTGCTAGAAATTCAATTGCTGACTTTGCCAACGTGATGACTAAGATTCAAAAGGTTGCCAAAGAAGGTAGCGTAACAGATGTTGCCCAACACGTATTGGATGACACTGGTTACCTAGCAGAACTAAAGAAGACCAACTCACTTGAAAACAAGGCTCGCATTGAAAACATTGAAGAATTTATTTCAGTAACTCAACAATTCGATACCAACAGAAGCGAAGAAGACAACGAAGATGGTAATGAACCACTAACTGACTTCTTAGCAGATCTTGCCTTAGTTTCCGCACAAGACGACGTTGAAGAAAATTCTCCACAAGTTACCCTAATGACACTTCATGCTGCCAAGGGTCTAGAATTCCCAGTTGTATTCTTAATGGGAATGGAAGAAGGAATCTTCCCACTAGGTCGTTCAATGGAAAATGAAAAGGAACTAGAAGAAGAACGTCGTTTAGCGTACGTAGGAATTACCCGTGCACAAGAAAAATTATTCTTAACTAACGCGTTCTCAAGAATGTTATATGGTCGTCGTCAAACTAATCCTGAATCTCGTTTTGTAAATGAAATTTCACCAGAATTGATTGAATCAGAAAACAACTTTGCACAAAGCAGTACTGTAAAGACACCATTTGATTCAAACAGAAACCAACGTAATGCGCGTTTTGCACAACAACGTGCCTACAAACAACCAGCTAAGAAGGTTCAAAAACCCGAAGGAACTGGTGCTGACAAAAAGGCATGGACCGTTGGTGACAAGGTTGAACACAAGGCCTGGGGAACAGGTACTGTTGTGAAAGTTAACGGTACTGGCGAAGATATGGAGCTAGATATTGCCTTCCCAGACAAGGGATTAAAGAGACTATTAGCTGCATTCGCACCAATTCAAAAAGTTCAATAGAGGTGAGCTAATTGACTGATCAAAGTAACGATATTCAAACTGAATACAATAAATTAAAAGACCAACTAAAGACTTGGAGTCGTCAATACTATCAAGAAGATAGTCCAAGCGTAGAAGATCATGTCTACGATATGAGCTACCGCCGACTTCAAGAAATCGAGGCTAGCCATCCTGATTTAATTGCTAGTGATTCACCAACTCAAAACGTTGGGGGACAAACTTTACCTGGTTTCAACAAGGTAAATCATGAAATTCCAATGCTTTCTTTAGGGGATGTCTTCTCTGAAGAAGAACTAAAGGACTTCATCGATCGCTTGGATAAGAACTATCCAGAAATCAACGAGTATAACTGTGAATTAAAAATTGATGGTTTAGCAATTTCACTTCGCTATGAAAACGGGATTTTAGTTCAAGGTTCAACTCGTGGAAATGGAACAATTGGTGAAGATATCACCAACAACCTGAAAACGATTGAATCAATTCCACAAAAGTTAACTCGTCCAATCGATATTGAGGTGCGTGGTGAATGCTACATGCCTAAGTCATCTTTTGTGAAACTAAATGAACAACGTGAAAAAGATGGTGAATCAGTTTTTGCCAACCCACGTAACGCGGCAGCCGGAAGTCTAAGACAATTAGATTCAAAGGTTACCGCACATCGTAAACTAAGTACCTTCATGTACAACGTTGCAAATTACGATGACCTAGAAACTAATACCCAAGCTGGATTATTGGAAGAACTTAAGGACTTAGGTTTCACCATTAATCCCACATACCGTGTGATTAAGAACATGGACGATGTCCATGACTACATCGAATATTACACACAACGTCGTGATGAACTAAGCTATGGTATCGATGGAATTGTTATTAAGGAAAACGACTTATCCTT
Source organism: Apilactobacillus sp. EABW-1NA (assembly GCF_030398685.1). Classification (NCBI taxonomy): domain Bacteria; kingdom Bacillati; phylum Bacillota; class Bacilli; order Lactobacillales; family Lactobacillaceae; genus Apilactobacillus; species Apilactobacillus sp. EABW-1NA. Next base: position 11,284 of record NZ_JAPDKO010000010.1, on the reverse strand, counting down.
ACAAGAACAAATCGGAACCACTGTGAAGGTGCCAAAGTGGGCGATTGCTTACAAGTTCCCACCCGAAGAAGTTGAAACTAAGCTATTAGATATCGAATGGACCGTTGGTAGAACCGGTGTGGTTACACCAACTGCCATCATGAACGAAGTTCAACTAGCCGGTACCAAGGTTTCCAAGGCATCATTGCACAACCCAGACTATTTAGAAGAAAAGGGTGTTCGCATTGGTGACACTGTTAAGTTGCACAAAGCGGGCGATATCATTCCAGAAATTTCTGAATATATCCCAAGCAAACGTCCAGCTGACAGTGTGGAATATGTCATTCCAACAACTTGTCCATCATGTGGTGACAAACTAGTTCATTTGGATGATGAAGTTGCTTTGAGATGCATTAATCCAAAGTGTCCAGCTCAATTGAGTGAACAAATTAATCACTTTGCATCCAGAAATGCGATGAACATTGATGGATTGGGTCCAAGAATTGTCCAACAACTATTTGATCGTCACATGTTAGATGATGCGGCTAGTTTGTACAAATTAACTCAAGAAGAACTTGAAACCCTAGATAAGTTTGGTAGCAAGTCCGCAACTAACTTATTGTCTGCAATTGATAATAGCCGTAGTAATTCCGTTGAAAGATTACTATTTGGTCTAGGAATCAGACACGTCGGTGCTAAGGCCGCTAGAATTATCTCTGAACACTTTGGTGACATGGATAAGCTAATGGCTGCCAGTGCAGAAGAAATTGCTGAGATTAACGGAATGGGTCAAACAATCGCTGATAGCATTGTGACTTACTTCGAAAATCCGGAAGCACAAAAACTAATTGATGAATTCAAATCAGTTGGTGTTAATATGCAATATCTAGGAGCTACTCAAGCCGATATTGATACTTCTGATTCACCAGTTGCTGGAAAGACAATGGTCTTAACTGGAAAACTTTCAGAATGGACACGTCCAAAGGCTAGTGAATGGTTAGAAAACCATGGAGCTAAAGTTACCGGAAGCGTTTCTAAGAAGACTGATGTTTTAATCGCCGGTGAAGATGCCGGAAGTAAGTTAACAAAGGCCCAAAGCCTCGGCGTAGATGTATGGACCGAACAAGATTTTATTGCTGTAGTTAATGAAACTAAGTGATTTGTGGAGGAAAGCAAATTGAAAAAATTAAACGTTTTATTTGTAGCACTACTAAGTGCATTAGTGTTAGCAGCTTGTGGAAGCAACGATGACAGTAGCAGTTCATCTGGTACTCAAGTTATTTCCCAAACTAATAGCAATTATTATCAAGGTGTAATTAAGAATGGTCACTACTTAACAAGTAAATCCAGAGGGGTTTCTGTTCAACAAAATGACAACCAATTGAACCTAAAAGGGTTTGAAAACGGATTACTAAGTATCTCAAAGGATCAATTCCCAACAGATACATACATCCTACAAGAAGGCCAATACATCGACACTAGTACTGCCGAAGATTGGTTAGGTCGTAAGAGTAAGAACAATCCTGATGGTTTAAACCCAGCAGGTAGTGATACTAAGGAACCACTTTACTTACAACAAATGGACGAACAAGATTTCATGGAACAAAGTCATGGCTCTCTAAAGATTAAGGGAATGACCGTTGGTCTTGGAATTAACTCCGTTTACTACTATCGTAAGGAAGCTTATGGGGCCGTTTACCAAAAGAAATTAAGCGATAGTGATATTGAAAAACAAGGTAAGGAAATTGCCGATAAAGTACTACAACGCTTAAGAAAACAAAAAGATCTAAAGAACATTCCAATCGTGATTGCTTTATACAAACAAGCATCTAACGATAGTCTAGTCGGTGGTAACTTCTACTCATACTCAGTTAATAAGGCCGGATCAACCAGTGTTGATAACTGGAAATCACTAGATATTAAGAACTATGTCCTACCAGATAGTTCAACTAGTGAAGTTAACAGTAATGACGAAGATGCTTTTGAAAACTTCAAGAACCAAGTACAAAAGTTCTTCCCTAACCTAAGTGGTGTTACTGCTCAAGCTCATTACGTTGATGGAAGCTTACGTGGTCTACACGTTAACATTACCACTCAATTCTATGGTCAAAGTGAAATCATTAGTTTCACTCAATACGTCGCTTCTACAGCTAAGAAGTACTTACCAAACAACATTCCAATTGATATCCAAGTTAGTTCTTCAGAAGGAATTCAAAGTTTCTTATCAAGAAAAACTGGATCAAAGAATTTCTATACTCACGTTTTTACCAGTTACTAATGTGAATGTGTTAAAATACTGATAGCAGTATTATCAATATATATAAGAAAGAGGGAACAACGATGTCTGAAAAAATTAGTAAAGAGACAGTAAGTCACGTTGCATCATTGGCTAAGCTAGAATTAACCGATGAACAACTACCATACTTTACTGACCAATTAGGTAGTATCATGGGAATTTTTGATTCCTTAAATGATGTAGATACTAGCAATGTCGAACCAACATTTAGTGTTACAGATCAAATTAACGTTATGAGAGAAGATGTTGCTGATAATTGGGGACAAAGGGATGCATTACTAGATAACGCACCAGATGTTTCCGACGGATTAATTAGAACACCTACAATCATTGATGAAAGCGGGGACTAGTGAAGATGGACTATTTAGGAAAAGATATTTTTAGCATTCACGAAAGCCTAGTTAATGGCGATATTACCGCCGAAGAATTAACAAGACAAACAATTGAAAATGCTAAGAAGAACGATGAAGATATTAACGCTTTCGTCGTTTTCGATGAAGAAAATGCAATTAAGCAAGCCCAAGAAATTGATAAGACCGGAATTGACCCAGATAACGTATTATCAGGTATTCCAGTTGCTATGAAAGATAACATGTTAACCAAGGGTGTATTAACATCTGCAGGTTCAAAGATGCTATCAAACTTCAAACCAATCATTGATGGTACAGCCGTTGCTAAGATGAAAGAAGCAGGCACTATCAACATTGGTAAGACCAACATGGATGAATTCGCCATGGGTGGTTCAACTGAAACTTCATTCCATGGTAAGACTAAGAACCCATGGAACTTAGACAAAGTACCTGGTGGATCATCAGGTGGTGCCGCTGCTGCAGTTGCTGCAGGGGATGTCTTAGTATCACTAGGTTCAGATACCGGTGGTTCAATCAGACAACCAGCATCATTTAACGGTATCGTTGGTATGAAACCAACATACGGTCGTGTATCTAGATGGGGATTAATTGCATTCGCATCAAGTTTAGACCAAATTGGTCCATTGACTAGAACTGTTAAGGACAACGCCGTAGTTCTAAATGCCATTGCCGGTAAAGATGAACATGATATGACAAGTTCAAACAAGGAAGTTCCTGACTTTACTGCAAACATCGATAAGGGTGTTAAGGGTATGAAGATTGCTTTACCTAAGGAATACTTAGGTGAAGGTGTCGACAAGGATGTTCAAGACGCTATTTTAGCCGCTGCTGACAAGTACCGTGAATTAGGTGCAACTGTTGAAGAAGTATCTCTTCCAAACAGTAAGTACGGTGTAGCAGCTTACTACATCATTGCTCCTTCAGAAGCATCATCAAACTTACAACGTTTCGATGGAATTCGTTACGGTTACAGAGCAGAAGATGCTAAGAACCTAGAAGAACTATACGTTAAGAGTCGTTCACAAGGTTTTGGAGATGAAGTTAAGCGTCGTATCATGGTTGGTACTTACTCACTATCAGCTGGTTTCTTTGATGCTTACTTCAAGAAGGCCGCTGAAGTTCGTACTTTAATCATTGACGACTTCAAGAAGGTTTTCCAAGATTACGATGTGATCTTAACTCCAACAGCTCCTACTCCAGCTTACAGCTTGAAGGATGAAAAAGACCCAATCACTATGTACATGAATGATATTCTAACCATTCCTGTTAACATGGCAGGTCTACCAGGAATGTCAGTTCCTGCAGGTTTCTCAGACGGACTACCAATTGGTATGCAATTAATCGGTAAGCCATTTGATGAATCAACTCTATACCAAGCTGCTTACGCTTTCGAACAAAACACTGATTTCCATAAGCAAGATCCAAAGATGGGGGGAGCACAATAATGAACTTTGAAACTACAATTGGACTAGAAGTCCACGTTGAATTAAAGACTAACTCTAAGATTTTCAGTCCATCTCCCGTACAATACGGGGTTGACCCTAACTTAAACACCAACGTAATTGATTGGGGATACCCAGGGGTATTACCATCAACCAACAAAGGTGTTGTTAAATCAGGTATTATGGCTGCTTTAGCACTACACGCTGAAGTTGAAAAACACCCTCACTTTGATCGTAAGAACTACTTCTACCCAGATAATCCAAAGGCTTACCAAATCACACAAAAGGATACTCCTGATGCGCATGATGGTTGGATTGAAATCGAAGTAGACGGTAAGAAGAAGAAAATCGGTATCGAAGAAATGCACATTGAAGAAGATGCCGGTAAGAATACCCACGGAAACAAGTTCTCTTACGTTGACTTGAACCGTCAAGGTACTCCACTTATCGAAATTGTTTCAAAACCAGATATAGCTTCACCTGATGAAGCATATGCTTACCTTGAAGCTTTACGTGAAAGAATCCTATTTACAGGAATTTCTGACGTTAAGATGGAAGAAGGTTCAATGCGCGTGGACGTTAACGTTTCAATTCGCCCATACGGTCAAAAAGAATTCGGTACTAAGGTCGAATTAAAGAACTTGAACTCATTTAACTACGTAAGAAAAGGTCTTGCATACGAAGAAAAACGTCAACAACGTGTAATCATGGCTGGTGGCGAAATTCAACAAGAAACTAGACGTTTCGATGAAACAACTGGTAAGACTGTCCTAATGCGTGTTAAGGAAGGTGCGGATGATTACAGATACTTCCCAGAACCTGACCTACCAGCACTAGACATCACAGATGCATGGATCAACGAAATTAACGATTCAATGCCTGAAATGCCAGCTAGTCGTCGTCAACGTTACGTTAACGACTTTGGTTTGAAGGACTACGATGCAATGGTTCTTACTCAAACTAAGGAAATGGCCGACTTCTTCGACGCCATGATTAAATTAGGTGCAGATCCTAAGATGGCATCTAACTACCTACAAGTTAACGTTAACGCTTACTTGAATGATGAACAAAAAGATCTATCTGAAACTGAAATTACACCAGAAAACTTAGCTACAATGATTAAGCTAATTGAAGATGGTACTATTTCATCTAAGATGGCTAAGAAAGTCTTCAAGGGTATTACTGAAGGTAAAGAACCTAAGAAGTTTGTTGAAGAAAACGGAATGGTTCAATTATCAGACCCAGCACAATTACAACCAATTATTGACGAAGTTCTATCAAACAACCCACAATCTGTGGAAGACTTCCATAACGGTAAAGACCGTGCTATTGGTTTCTTAGTTGGTCAAATTATGAAACAAACTCGTGGTAAAGCTAACCCACAAGTTGTTAACAAGTTATTAATGGCATCCATTAATAAATAAAGTTTAGGAGAATTTGGAAATGCAAAAAAGGGCACGTGTAATATACAATCCAACATCTGGCCGTGAGGCTTTGAAACGCAACTTGATTGATATTCTCGCTGTTTTCGAAGAAGCTGGTTATGAAACTAGTGCATACGCAACCACTCCTAAACCTAACTCAGCACGCGATGAAGCCAAGAGAGCATCTTTAGATGGCTTTGACTTGATTGTTGCTGCTGGTGGGGATGGAACTATTAACGAAGTCGTTAATGGGATTGCACCACTAGAAAAGCGTCCTAAGCTAGCAATTATTCCAGCTGGGACTACCAATGACTTTGCCCGTGCATTGCATATTCCAAGAGAAGATCCAGTTGAGGCGGCCAAAGTTGTTTTGAAAGGCCAAACTTTCAACATGGACATTGGTAAAGCTGGAGAAAAATACTTCATGAATATTGCTGGTGGTGGTTTGTTAACCGAATTAACCTACGATGTTCCTTCAGATTTAAAGACTATTTTTGGTTACTTGGCTTACCTAGTTCGTGGAGCTGAATTGCTTCCAAGAATTAAGCCAATCGAAATGGATCTTGAATATGATGGTGGGGAGTTCAAAGGTAAAGCTTCAATGTTTTTACTTGCTATGACTAACTCAATCGGTGGTTTGGAACAAATCGTTCCAGACGCCAAGTTAGATGATGGTAAGTTTACAATGATTATTGTTAAGACCAGTAACATCGTTGAAATTGTTCAACTACTTGCGAAAGTCTTAAGTGGTGGGCGCCATATCAATGACCCTCGAATCATTTACAAGAAGACCAGCAAGTTAGTTGCTAATCCTGTTCAAGACAAGATGCAAATTAACTTGGATGGTGAATATGGTGGCGACGCACCAATGACGTTTATTGACTTAAAGCAACACATTGAAATGTTTGCTAATGTCGATGAAATGCCAAAGAAGTCTATCAGTTTTGATGCTGAAAAGGTGGAAAAAGAATTCGTCGACAAAGTAGATAAATTATCATAGTGGAATTTAAAAACGAAAAGTTTTGTTGTATGATTATTTTAGAAGATTACAACAAAACTTTTTTGTTTAGAAAAAGGGGTAAATATGAAATTTAAAGCACCAGTTACAAAGAACGAAGAATATGAAGTTGATATTGTCGACTTAACTTACCAAGGCTTGGGAGTAGCCAAGATTGAGGATTATCCTTTGTTTATTGAAGACACTCTTCCAGGCGAAAAAGCTTTGATTAAGGTAATCAAAGTTAACCAAAACTTTGGTTTCGCTAAGTTAGAAAAATTACTAACTAAGTCACCAGATCGTGTAGAAAACATCGACAGAAACTACACTCGTACAGGAATCGCTCCATTACAACATCTAAAATACGATGCACAATTGGAATTTAAACAACACCAAATCCAAGAACTTTTCGATAAGTCAAAGATGGATGTTGAAGTATTGCCAACTATTGGGATGGATAACCCAACTCATTACAGAAACAAGGCCCAAATTCCAGTTCGTTCAATTAATGGAAAGCTACAAACTGGTTTCTTCCGTAAGCATTCACACGACTTAGTAACCATTGAAGATTTCTACATCCAAGATCCTGAAATCGACAAGGCAATCGTTGTCGTTAGAGACATCCTACGTAAGTATCACATCGAACCATACAATGAAACTAAGCACAGTGGTGTGATTAGAAACATCATGGTTAGAAGAGGTCACTACACTAACGAAATGATGATTGGTTTGATTACTCGTACCAAGAAGATTCCAATGGTTGATATCATCGTTCGTGAAATCAAGGAAGCCTTACCAGAAGTAACAAGTATCATGCAAAACATCAACTTGTCAGATGGTAACGGTTTGTTAGGTAAGAGTACTGTTTGCCTAGATGGTAAGAAGTACATCGAAGACAAGTTACTTGGTTTGAAGTTCGCTATTTCATTGAACTCATTCTACCAAGTTAACCCAGAACAAACTGAAAAGCTTTACTCTCTAGCAATCGAAAAAGCGCAACTAGATGGTACTCAAACAGTAATCGATGCTTACTGTGGTATCGGTACTATTTCACTAGCCGTTGCTGAACATGCTAAGAAGGTTTACGGTGTGGAAATCGTTAAGGAAGCTATCGAAGATGCTAAGATTAACGCGCAAAAGAACCACATCAACAACACTACTTTCGTAACAGGTAGTGCTGAAGACCAAATGGAAAAATGGCAAGCACAAGGATTGAAACCAGATGTTATCATGGTTGATCCTCCACGTAAGGGACTTGCATCATCATTCATCGACAGTGCTGCTCAAGTAGCACCTAAGAAGATTGTTTATGTATCATGTAACCCATCAACATTAGTACGTGATGCTCGTCGTTTAGCTGAATACGGTTATGAAATTACTCAACCAGTTCAACCGGTTGACCAATTCCCACAAACTGTTCACGTTGAATCAGTGACTGTATTTGAAAAGAGATAGATAAAGGAAAAGACACCCTGTGAGAGGGTGTCTTTTTTCATTTGTCATCAGCTTACATTGTTAACAATCAATCTACGATTTATAATTAAAGTAATAACTAAAAACATGGAGGCATTTTATTATGTCTAAAAATAAACACGACATTGAAGAAGAAAAGGCTATGATAGAAGCCATAAAAGTTATGCAGACCCTTGGCGGCAAAATGACCAGAAAAGAAATCAGAAGCGAAATTAGAGATAATTCTGATGTATTTTCTGAAGATGAGGTTGATGAGGTAAAGGTTTCAAAAAAATCTGGCGCTAAATACCATCCTTTCCAATACCTATTTAATCATGCAGTTAAGAAACTAATAAAGTCAGGTTATTTTGTAACCGAAGATAATAGAGTTTTAGAATTATCTGAAAGTGGAAGAACTGTTAACCTAAATAATTTTTCCAGAAGCAGGGATGTATTACCTTTTTTGATTGATAACAAGAAATCGAAGGTTAAGGCTGATGAAATTATAGATGATATTGATGATGATACAGTTGATAATGAACCTTGGAGAGATCAATTATTGAATGCATTATCAAGTATGAGTCCACAAAAGTTTGAGCTATTTAGTCGAGGGCTATTAAAGCAAATGGGAGTCGATATCGATGATGAAATTGGCATCCAATATGTTGCTGATGGCGGTTTAGATGGTTTTGGGTATATTACATCTAACGATTTCAGAACCACACGAGTGGCACTACAATCTAAAAGATGGGAAAGCAAAGTTTCAACACCTGAAATTGATAAGTTTAGAGGTGCCATGGATAAATATAATGCGGAATTCGGTATTTTCATTACCACATCAGACTTTACAAGAGAAGCAATTAAAGTTGCTAGACAAGGAACAAGAGTGATTACTTTAATTAATGGTGATAAGATTTGTGACCTTGTTGCTAAATACCAATATTATGTCCAACCAGTCACTACATATAAGCTTGGTAGCTTTTACACCGACAAAGGCTAACCTAAAAAATGAACCCCTTCAGGTGTCTTTTTTTGCACTCCCAACAATTTAGGTATATATTACTTTCTATTAAAAAATATCAAACATAAAAAATTAAATATAAAAGTAGGCGAAAAATTATGCGTATTAATATTATTCAACATACTCCAAATGAACGACCAGGTTCGATTTTGGATTGGGCACATGACAGGGGACACGATGTCTACATTTACCATCCTTACCAATTTGGGATTCTACCAAAGGTAGATGAAACAGATATGCTAGTTATCATGGGTGGTCCAATGAGTGTTAACGATGATATTGATTGGATTGAGTTCGAACGCGATATTATTAGAGAACTTGCTGAAAAAGATGTTCCAATCTACGGTGCCTGTTTTGGTGCGCAACAAATTGCCAAAACATTTGGTGCCAAGATTACCACTTCAACAGCCAAGGAAGTAGGTTGGGCACCTGTATACTTAAGATCCGAACGCATTCCTGGAATTTATAACAAGCTTACTGCAATGCATTGGCATGGTGAAATGTTTGAAATTCCAAAGAACGGTGAATTATTATTCTCCAGTGACTTGGTAGAAAACCAAGGATTCATCATTGGTGATAGAATTGTTGGTTTACAATTCCATTTTGAATTAGGGACTGACGAAGTCAGAGAAATTGTTACCAATGATAATAAGTACGTCGAAGGATCAGCTTTGAATCAAACAAATGAAGATATCTTAGCTAGACCAGTACCAAAAGAAAATAAACAAGTGATGTATGCAATTTTAGATTACATTACAAAATAAAAATTATAATATGAAGTAGTATGTCATATTAAACCTCTAAAATTAATTTTGAAATTATAGAAAGAGGTATTGTTAATATGGCAAACCCAATTACTTTTATTGAAATTACTTCAAACAATTCAAAAGAAATGGTAGATTTTTATCAAAATGTTTTTGGATGGAATGTTTATCCACCTGCTGGTGAGATGGAATATCGAGTAATGGACCCTAAAAGTCCTAACCATATGCTAGCGGCAATTGCAGATCCATACTCAAAAGATAAAGAAGAATGGGTCGCTTTATACATTGGTGTTGAAAGTGTTAGTGACACTATTGATGAAGTTTTGAAGAATGGTGGTAGTATCGTTGTACCTAAATTCACAACTGACACTGGTTTTACTCAGGCACTAGTAAAAGATAATAAGGGACATGTTTTAGGAATCCAAGAACAACAATAGCAAAAAGGAGATGGGATTCCATCTCCTTTTTTATTAGGAGGAGCTAGTTTGCAACAAACTGAAAGAATCATCAAAATCTGGTTATATATTTATATGCATCGTCAATTCACCACGAATGAGTTGTCCAAACACTTTGATGTTTCCACTAGGACGATTTTTCGGGACCTAGAGATGCTTTCATCTTTAAGTGTGCCCATTTATGCCGAAAAAGGGAAAAATGGCGGATATCGCGTTTTAGATAGTATAAAACTTCCACCGATTTCTTCCTCATCAGATGAAGCAAAAGCAATACTATTCTCCTTGCAAATGTTAAATAAAGTAATTGAGACACCTTTTTCTACAACTTCAGAACAAATTCAATTAAAAATCAAAGACTGGTTTGAAAAATACGATGTTGAAGAAGACATGGGGGTTAAATTTATCTATCCGAATCGTGGATTAAAGGTAAAAAATATAAAACAAATATATGATTATGTTGGCAAAAAAATGTTAATCATGGTTAGTTATAAAAACGAAGAAAGAAAGCTAATACCGATTGGTCTATACGCATGGAATGGATATTGGTATATGGTAGGATATGATATCAATGATGGGACATATCCAAATGTTAGAGTTGATCAGATTACGGTTTTAAATGAATATCCTGGATATAAAATACCGACCGGTATCATGTCATTTAATGAGTGGTATCAAAAAGGATTAGATGATGATGAATGGATAAAGATAAAAATAATCGTTAATAAAAGGAATAAAGACGATATTACTAATCATTGGTTATACAATGGTATATATTCTAAATATGACAACGGAAAACTAATGTTAAAGGCATCATTTCCAAAAAGGCATACAAAGTATGTTATTTCTGATATTTTGCGTCTAGGAGTAAATGCAAAAGTTATATCGCCAAGTAGCATTGTTGAAAATGTCAAAAGCGAAATTAAAAAGATGAATCATTTATATAAATAAAAAAGCATTTGACCTGAACCCCTAAAATTGGAAGATGGTTATGCTATTTTCTGGGAGGAATTGATCCGGTATTCAACCGGTGACATTCCTCCCAGTTTTTGTTTTATACGATAATTGTTGTAATAAGATATATAT